>CAUQZY010000041.1:0-15937 GCA_963522395.1 uncultured Streptococcus sp. | reverse complement strand
TGAAAGCCCAGTCGGCTTCCGTCACGGTCCAAAATCTCTTATCAACGAAGATACAATTGTTTTGGTCTTTGGTACAACGACAGACTACACTCGCAAGTACGACTTGGACTTGGTTCGTGAAGTTGCTGGTGATCAGATTGCTCGCCGTGTTGTGCTTTTGAGTGATCAAGCCTTTGGTCTTGAAAATGTCAAAGAAGTGGCCCTTGGTTGTGGCGGTGTCTTGAATGACATTTACCGTGTCTTCCCTTACATCGTTTATGCCCAACTCTTTGCCCTATTGACTTCACTCAAGGTAGAAAATAAACCAGATACACCGTCTCCTACAGGTACCGTAAACCGTGTGGTACAAGGTGTTATCATCCACGAATATCAAAAGTAATACGACGTTTATAGATTCTTGATAAAGGAGTTTGTAAATCATACAAGTAAACCATAGATTGTCAGTAGGCTTTCTATGGTTTGTTTGCTTGAGAGAAATAGTAAAAGGAGAACAGAATGAAAGCATACACAGAGCATGTATTTGGAAATATTGAGGGACAAGATGTCTTGGCTTATCGTTTTGAGACTGACGGTGGCTACCAGCTTGAGGTTATGACTTATGGCGCGACCATCGTGCGCTATGTAACGCCTGACAAGGCTGGAAATTTTGCCAATGTTATCTTGGGATTTGATGATTTTGATAGTTATGTAGGCAATAGTCCCAAGCATGGAGCTAGCGTAGGTCCTGTAGCAGGTCGTATTGCAGGTGCGACCTTTGAACTTAATGGCAAGACTTATGACCTTGAAGTCAACAATGCTAGCAACTGTAACCACAGTGGTTCAACTGGTTGGGATTCTAGCTTGTTTGAACTAGTTGAAGTGAGCGACCATGGCTTGACTCTCTACACAGAGCGTACAGATGGGACAGGAGGATTTCCTGGAAATCTTAAGATTTGGATCAGTTATCACTTAGAAGAAAATGGAGCTTACGAGGTTAGCTATAAAGTAACAACTGATCAAGATACCTTGGTCAACCCAACCAACCACAGCTATTTCAACTTGTCTGGTGATTTCACGCAGACAATTGACCGTCATGTCTTCCAGCTAAATACTGAGGGCATTTATCCAATCGCTCCCGACGGTGTTCCGGCCAAAACTCCAGATGCCAATCGTGACGTAGTAAAACACATCTACAATGGTGCCTTGTTGAAAGACATCTTTGCAGAAGAAGATGAGCAAATCCAACTGGTATCTGGTTTGGATCACCCATTTGCCCTTCCTGCAGGCCATGACAATGCTGGTTTCCTTTATGACCAAAATTCAGGTCGCTTCCTGCTTTTCAAGACAGAGGCTCCTTGCTTTGTAGTCTACACAGCAAACTTTGTGGATGAGAGTGTCATCATAGGAGGTCAGCCAATGGTTCAGCACAATGGGATTGCCCTTGAAGCGCAAGCTTTACCAGATGCCATTCACAGTGACCTTAAAGACCAAGTCATTCTTAAAGCTGGTCAAACCTTCACTAGTAAGACACATTATGAGCTTGTTGTGAAATAAAGGATGAAGATTCTACTTTTCGGGGTGAGTTTTATTTACCTCATGACATTAGTAGAAATGGGCAAATAGTAGGGGAATATGATATAATCTAATAGTGAAAATACCTGTCCTATCTAGAGGATAAAAGGAGAAAAGATGAAGAAAATTGTATTTGCTAGCGCCTTGGCTTTGACCTTGGCTGGAGCAGTTTTGACAACTGATGTTTTTGCTAATGACAGATTGGTGGCAACACAATCTGCTGATGGTAGAAATGAAAATGTTTTGAGTTCAGAAGTGTTAAATCCTTCTAGTGGCAACGTTTTAGTTGGGATTAAGGGAGAATTTTTAACCCCAGATAAACAAGCTATTTTGGATGCAATCAATAAGATTCGTAAGGAAGCAGCTGATGAAGGTTTGGTAGATAAGTATGTCCCTATCAAATGGTCTACTGATCTTGAGAAAACTGCTTTTGTACGCGCTACTGAGGTGTCAGTAACTCTGAAACCTGAGCGTCTTTCTACGAAAGAAATCTGGACTGCTTTTCCATCTAGTAATAGTATAAGAGGAGAAGCTTTAGATGTGAACTATGAAGGTTTTCTAAAAGCAATTGAAAACTGGCATGCTGAGAAGGCGAATTATGTAGCGAAAAAGAAGGGTGGAACATCTAAAGAATTTACAGGTTATTATGAGGTTCTGATCAATTCTAAATTTACCTATGTGGGGCTTGCAGCTTTTAGAAATGCAGCTAGTTCTCAGAAAGTGGCAACGATTTCTATAGCTTTAGGTGATGATGCTTCTTCAGAGGAATTGGCTGGTGGATATGGTTCTGCTATTCAGTATACAGAAGTGACTGCATCAAATCTTTCAACAGTTAAAAGTAAAGCTACGGTTGTAGAAAAACCATTGAAAGATTTTAGAACATCTACATCTAGTCAGTCTGGCTGGGTGAAGTCTAATGGAAAATGGTATTTTTATGAGTCTGGTGATGTGAAGACAGGCTGGGTGAAAACTGGTGGTAAATGGTACTACTTGAATGATTTAGGTGTCATGCAGACTGGATTTGTAGAAGTTGATGGAACATGGTATTTCCTTGATAGTTCAGGCGCGATGTTTACAGGCTGGGGAACAGATGGTAGCAGATGGTTCTACTTTGATGGCTCAGGAGCTATGAAGACAGGCTGGTATAAGGAAAATGGTACTTGGTATTATCTTGATCAATCAGGTATCATGAAGACAGGTTGGTTTAAAGTAGGCAAGTACTGGTACTATGCATATGGTTCAGGAGCTTTGGCTGTGAACACAACAACACCAGATGGTTATCGTGTAAATGGTAATGGTGAATGGGTAAACTAGGCTGAAGATAGTAAGTCATAGGTAAAGTATTCATCTTACTTAGCAAAAAGAATGAACGATAAGAAAGAGGTTGATGGCAAACATTGGCCTCTTTTTGTTAGAATAGAGGCTTCAAGTTGTCTGACTTGACTTTCTTGATGGGAATTATATAATAGGTGTAATAGTAAACATTACAACATGAAAAGAGGACCATTTATGACCTATGAATACAAGAGTCACATTTATTTGGTAGAGGCAGTTTTAAATGTAAAGGATTTGGCAAGTCAAACATCCTTTTATCAGCAAATCATTGGTTTAGAAATCTTATCTCAAACTGAGACAGAGGCCATTCTAGGTCTTGGTGGAAAAGCCTTGGTACAGCTGATTCAAACACAAGAGAATGGAGAAGTAAGAGAACATTATGGTCTTTACCATCTGGCTATTCTCTTGCCGACACGAAAGGCTTTGGCTGATGTCTTGAAACACCTGACAGATTTACAGATTCCTCTTGTCGGCGGTGCAGACCATGGTTACAGTGAAGCCCTTTATTTGGAGGATTTGGAGGGAAATGGCATTGAACTCTATCGAGATAAGCCGGTTTCCACATGGGATATTCGAGAAGATGGACGCATTATCGGAGTGACGGAGGCTCTTGCGGCGCAGGACATTTATGAGTTGGGAGAAAGAGTAGAGCCCTTTATCCTAGCAGAAGGTACGAGAATGGGGCATATTCATCTTTCCGTCAAGGATAGTCGAAAGTCCAGCCAGTTTTATCAAAAGGTGTTAGGACTAGAGGATAAATTCAGTGTGTCTAGCGCTAGCTGGATTGCAGCTGGAGACTACCATCATCATTTGGCAGTCAACGAATGGGGGAAAAGGCCTAGCTCCGCGTAAGCAAGGCTTGCCAGGTTTGGCCTATTATGTTATTGAAGTCGCACATAAAGAAGAACTGTTAACGATCGCGCAGCTAGTACAAGAAGTTGATGCACCAATCAAGTGGCTGACATCGAGCCAGTTGGAAATCACAGACTCAGATGGAATAGTGACTCGTGTTCGCTTAGATAGATAAAACTAGGAATTTCTATCAAGTTATCAGCATGGGTAATTTGCCTTTTGAAAAGTCTTTGGTAACAGAACTGCGTGAGACGGATGGGCGAGAATTTTGACAAAGGAGCTGATTAGAGATATAATGAAGAAAAATCGAGCAAGGAAAAAGAGATGACAAATTCAAAGTATATCACTCGTCTGAAACGTTCAGAGGGTCAGTTGCGTGGGATTCAAAAGATGATTGAAGAAGATCGTGACTGTGCTGATATTGTGACGCAACTAACAGCCGTGAAATCTAGTGTAGAGCGCGTGATTGAGATGATAATTACTGAAAACCTTACTGAATGTATCAATCATCCGCTAGATGATCCTGAAGCCCAAAAGGAACGCCTAGAAAAGGCTATCCGATACTTGATTAAACGGAAATAAATGAATGAGAGCTGCAAAGATCTCTGCTATTAGAATAGTTTAATGTGAATCAAGAGAGGCTGGAAACAGTCTTTAAAATAAAAGAACGCATACTATCAGGTGTTGAAAACCTTGATAGTATGCGTTTTATTGTGGGGAAATTTACTTCACTTTCTCCTGAAATTGAGTTTTTGCCCAGCTCCTCTTGATTATTCTACTTGACCGGGCCAAGCATTCATACCACCTTCTACATTGATAACGGTGAGGCCTTGGGCGCTGAGAAATTGGCAGGCAGAGGCAGAACGCACTCCACCTTGACAGATGACATGGTATTCATGGTCAGGTTTGAGTTCTTTGTAGTCCTGCTCTAAGGTACTTAATGGAAGATTTTTGGCACCTGGTGCATGTCCTGCTTGGAATTCATGTGCTTCACGGACATCGATAAGCTCTAGATTTTCATTTTGATATTTTTCATAAAAGTCAGCCATGCTGATATTAGTTTCCATATTCTACTCCTTCTGGCTTAGCCATTTTGTATAGTGAATAAGCGCCGTCAAGGTTTTGGACGGTAAATCCTGCTTGTTTGAGGATACGCTCTGCGATATAGCTACGCAAACCACTGTGGCAGCTAACGATGTAGGCTTGGTTCTTGTCCAGTTCGTCCAAGCGCTCCCGTAGTTCGTTTAGGGGGATGTGGATGGTATCGACTTTGAGTCGACCACTTTGGAATTCGCAACTTGTCCGTACATCTAGGAATTTCTTACCTTTAGCCAGTTCGTCTTCGAGCTGATACCATTGAATATTGTCGCTGAGACCTTCGATAAGGTTCAAGGCTGCGTAGCCCAGCATATTGACGGGATCCTTGGCAGAGCCAAATGGTGGCGCATAGGTGAACTCCAATTCTGGCAAGTCAAAGACGGTGAGATCTCCCTTGATAGCAGTTGCCAGGATATCGATTCGTTTGTCAACGCCTTTCTTCCCGACTCCTTGGGCACCGTAGATTTTTCCAGTGGTTGGGTCAAAGAGGAGCTTCAAGGTCATATCAGTAGCTCCTGGGTAATAACCGGCGTGGTCTTTTCCGCTGACATGAAGTGCCTTGTAAGGAAATTGATTCATGATAAGGATATGTTCGCTGAGACCAGTCGAAGCAGCTGTCATATCAAAGGCACGAACGATAGCAGTGCCGATACTTCCCTTGTTTGTACGTTCTAGTCCTGCGATGACGTCTGCCACTTGGCGTCCCTGACGATTGGCAGGAGAAGCGAGAGAGATGAGAGCATCTTGGCCTGTAATCTCTTGCTTGACGACGATGGCATCCCCAACTGCAAAAATATCTTTTTGACTGGTTTCATAATGTTCATCGACCAGGATTCCGCCACGAAGTCCCAGTTCAATCCCCGCAGATTTAGCTAGTCTGTTTTCAGGTTCAACACCGACAGAAAGGATGGTGAGGTCAGAAGTGATCTTTTGACCGTTTTCGAGAACGATGATTTTTCCTTGGTCTTCAAATCGAGTCGCAGACTGCGAAGTGATAACGCGAACACCGTTGGCTAGCAATTCTGCTTGGACAAAGGCTGCCATTTCTTGATCTAATGGTGGCAAGACATGGGGTGCTTTCTCAACGATAGTAACTTGTAATCCACGTTTCGCCAGGTTTTCAGCCATTTCAAGCCCGATAAATCCTGCACCGATAACAACAGCTTCTTTTGGATGATTGTCCAAGGCTGCCATAATTTCATCGAGATCGGGAACGTTGCGAAGCGTGTAGGTATTCTTAGTTTCTGCCAAACCCTCAATGGCAGGAACAAATGGTTTAGCTCCTGGGGAGAGAATCAACTTATCGTAGTTTTCTGTAAATTCTTGTCCATCGTGTCGTACCGTCACAGTGTGTTCTGCTGGGGAAATACTGATGACCTCGTGAAATGGTCGCACGTCCAGATTAAAGCGTGCCTTGAGACTTTCAGGAGTTTGGACCAATAAACTATCACGGTTTGCAATTTCTCCTGAAACATAGTAAGGAAGCCCGCAGTTTGCAAAGGAAACAAAGGGACCTTTCTCAAAAATAGTGATTTCAGCGTCTTCCATGAGACGTCTGAGGCGGGTTGCTGCTGACATTCCGCCTGCAACTCCTCCGACAATGATAATTTTCATTGACTTTCTCCTTTATATATCTAGATGACCTTTCCTGTCCAAGCGCTCATACCGCCTCGGACATTGATGACATCGTAGCCTTTTTTCTTAAGCTTTTTCGCAGCTAGTTTGCTTCGCACACCAGAATGACAAATGACATAGAGTGTTTCTTTTGTGGTTGGTGTGTAGGAACCAATTTCGGTTAGAGGAACATTTTTGGCATTTTTGATATGACCTCTACGAAATTCCATTGGCGTCCGAACATCCAGTAGCTGAATTGGTTCCTTGAGTTTAGCTTCTAACTCGCTGGTAGAAATACTGTCAATTTTTGTAAATAAGTGAAACATAGGCACCTCCAAATATACCCTTATGGGGTATATTAAACCATGAAGTCAAGCTTTTGTCAAGCAAGTTGTTTTGACTTGGTGGAGATTGGTTGCGATTGTATTGTTTTTATTCTCAGTGCATCTGCTTCCTCCTTGACATTCGGTCAACTTTTGATACAATAATACAAAATTAGAGGAGGTATTCTATGATTCAAAAACACGCTATTCCTATTTTAGAGTTTGATGATAATCCTCAGGCAGTCATTATGCCGAATCATGAAGGCTTGGATTTAAAGTTACCAAAGAAGTGCATCTATGCATTTTTGGAAGAGGAGATTGACCGCTATGCTCATGAAGTAGGAGCAGAGTGCGTCGGAGAGTTCGTTTCTGCCACTAAGACCTACCCCGTTTATGTCATGGACTACAAAGGTGAAAAAGTGTGTCTAGCCCAAGCTCCTGTCGGTTCAGCTCCAGCAGCTCAGTTTATGGATTGGTTGATTGGCTATGGTGTGGAGCAGATTATCTCTACTGGTACCTGTGGTGTGCTGGCTGATATAGAAGAAAATGCCTTTCTAGTCCCTGTTCGCGCTCTGCGAGATGAAGGAGCCAGTTACCACTATGTGGCACCTTCTCGTTATATGGAAATGCAGCCAGAGGCTATTGCTGCTATTGAGCAAGTTTTGGAAGCCAGAGAGATTCCTTATGAAGAAGTCATGACCTGGACGACAGACGGTTTTTACCGAGAAACGGCTGAAAAGGTGGCTTATCGTAAGGAAGAAGGCTGTGCTGTTGTGGAGATGGAGTGTTCTGCGCTTGCGGCAGTAGCCCAACTGCGTGGGGTTCTCTGGGGAGAGTTGTTGTTTACAGCTGATTCTCTAGCGGACTTGGACCAGTACGACAGTCGTGACTGGGGTTCAGAAGCTTTCGAGAAGGCCTTGGAACTCTGCCTTGAGATAGCCTCTAAGTTCTAGCTACTCTCCTTCTTTTTATGGTACAATGGATGTATGTTATTCAAATTATTTGTGAAAAAACTTGAAAGAGTCTTTGGTGGACTTTCGCCAGCACGTCGGATTTTTTTAAGTTTCGCTGGAGTTATTTTTATAGGCTCCCTTCTTTTGAGTTTGCCTTTTGTTCAGGCAAATGGTTCTCAGGCTACTTATTTTGACCATCTTTTTACGACGGTGTCCATGGTTTGTGTGACTGGCCTTTTTACGCAACCAGTGGCTACGACCTATAATGTCTGGGGGCAGTTGATTTGTATGCTCTTGATACAGATTGGTGGTCTGGGGCTCATGACCTTTATCGGGGTCTTTTATATTCAGGGGGAGCAGAAGCTTAGTCTTCGCAGTCGTGAAACCATTCAGGAGAGCTTCAGTTACGGGGAGACTCGTTCGTTGAGGGCTTTTATACGATCCATCTTTTTGACGACTTTTCTGGTTGAGGGCTTGGGTGCCTTTCTGTTAAGTTTCCGTTTTATTCCTGAGTTCGGCTGGGGACGGGGTATTTTCACCTCTATCTTTTTAGCCATTTCAGCCTTTTGTAATGCTGGCTTTGATAATTTTGGCAGTAGCAGTTTAGTGGCTTTTCAGACGGATCCCTTGATCAATCTAGTCATTGCTGGCTTGATTATCACAGGTGGTCTTGGCTTTATGGTCTGGTTTGACTTGGCAACCCAGTTTGACAAGAAGAAAAAACGCCGTCTGCGTTTCCACACCAAGCTGGTCCTATTCTTGACTGCAGGGATTTTGCTGTTTGGGACAGTATCCACACTCTTTACGGAGTGGCACAATCCAGGAACCATTGGCAATCTCAGTGTTCCAGAGAAAGTGCTGGTTAGCTTTTTCCAAACCGTTAGCATGAGAACGGCTGGCTTTGCTTCTATTGACTACACTCAAGCTCGGCCTGTGACCTTGTTTATCTATATCCTACAGATGTTTCTCGGTGGGGCGCCTGGAGGGACGGCTGGGGGGCTCAAGATTACGACTTTCTTTGTCTTATTGGTCTTTGCGCGTAGTGAATTGCTGGGCTTACCTCATGCCAATGTTGCGCAGAGAACCATTGAGGCTCGAACAGTCCAAAAATCCTTTAGTGTCTTCATTATCTTTTTGATGACCTTCTTGTTGGGCTTGATGTTGTTGGGAATTACGGCAGAAGGAACACCGCGATTTATTTACCTCATGTTTGAGACCATTTCAGCCCTTGCGACAGTTGGGGTAACGGCAAATCTGACACCAGAATTGGGCAAGCTAGCTCTTAGCATTGTCATGGTGCTCATGTTTATCGGCCGTATCGGTCCCTTGACCTTGCTCGTTAGTCTAGCGGATTACCAGCCTGATAAGAAAGATTTGATTCAGTATATGAAAGCAGATATTAGTATTGGATAAGAAAGGAAGAACGATGTCAGATCGTACGATTGGAATTTTAGGTTTGGGGATTTTTGGGAGTAGTGTCCTGACGGCCCTAGCCAAGCAAGATATGAATATTATTGCCATTGACGACCACGCAGAGCGTATCAATCAATTTGAGCCAGTTTTGGCGCGTGGAGTTGTGGGCGATATTACAGATGAGGAACTCCTCAGAACTGCAGGAATTGATACCTGTGATACGGTTGTAGTGGCAACAGGGGAAAATCTAGAGTCGAGTGTGCTTGCAGTTATGCATTGTAAGAGTTTGGGGGTACCAAGGGTTATTGCTAAGGTCAAAAGCCAGACAGCCAAGAAGGTGCTAGAAAAAATCGGTGCTGACTCGGTGATTTCACCTGAGTATGAAATGGGGCAGTCTCTAGCGCAGACCATTCTCTTTCATAACAATGTGGATGTCTTTCAGCTGGATAAAAATGTGTCTATCGTAGAGATGAAAATTCCTAGTGTTTGGGCAGGTCAAAGCCTGAGCCAGCTGGATCTACGTGGCAAATACAACCTCAATGTCCTAGGATTTCGTGAACAAGAAAATTCACCACTGGATGTTCAGTTTGGCCCTAATGATATCTTGAAGGCAGATGCCTATATCTTGGCGGTCATCAACAACCAGTATTTGGACAATTTGACGGAATTGAGCGTATAAAAAATTAATATAAGTATTTTATAAGAGGGATTTAAGAAAAATTTTAACTTTTTCTTAATCCTTTTTAATTTTAGGAGATTATACTAGAGTCATCAAATAAAGAAAAACTCTAAGGAGAATCCTATGAAATTCAATCCAAATCAAAGATATACTCGTTGGTCTATTCGCCGTCTTAGTGTCGGTGTTGCCTCAGTTGTTGTGGCTAGTGGCTTCTTTGTCCTAGTTGGTCAATCAAGTTCTGTACGTGCCGATGTGGTCAATCCAACCCCTGCTCAAGTAGTGCCAGACGCTGCTTCGGTGAGTGAAAAGAGCGACTTACCAGCAGAGGCTCTCAAGAAAGCAGTTGATGTAGCTCTTCCTTCAGAACAGGAAGACTCAGCACCTAAGGCAAGCTTGGATGCTACAAGCTCTCCAGAAAAAGCAAATGTAGCTGCTAAAGAAGCAGTAGCAGCACCAAAAGAAGAAGTGCAAGCAAAACCAGAATCTAAGAAAGAAACAGAAGATGCGGTTAAACCTGCGACAAATCCTGCGCCTACAGTTTCTGGACAAGACCGTGAAGCAAGTGAAGCTCAGCCAGCAACAACTCCAGCTGAAGTGCAAAAAGGTGTAGCCGACAATACTAAAGACACAGTAGACGTCCCAGCTACATACTTGGACAAGGCTAACTTCCCAGGGCCATTCACAGCCGGCGTCAACCAAGTCATTCCATATGAATTCTTCGCAGGTGACGGTATGTTGACTCGCCTTATCTTGAAAGCATCCGACAAGGCTCCATGGTCAGACAATGGTTCAGCTAAAAATCCCGCTCTTCCACCAGTAGAAAAATTGGGCAAAGGCCTTTACTTCTACGAAGTAGATTTGGCAGGCACTCAAGGCAAATCAGACAAAGAACTTCTTGACTTGTTGAAACAAAACGGTACTCAAAGCTATAAAGCAACTATCAAAGTGTACGGTGCGAAAGACGGCAAGGCAGATTTGAGCAATCTTGTAGCGACTAAGGATTTGACAGTAAACTTGAATGGCTTGACCACTCCAGCTGAAGTACAAAAGGGCGTGGCCGATAACACCAAAGACACAGTAGATGTTCCAGCCACTTACTTGGATAAAGCTAACTTCCCTGGACCGTTCACAGCTGGTGTCAATCAAGTCATTCCATATGAATTCTTCGCTGGTGACGGTATGTTGACTCGTCTTATCTTGAAAGCCTCAGACAAGGCTCCATGGTCAGACAACGGCTCAGCTAAAAATCCTGCTCTTCCACCAGTAGAAAAATTGGGCAAAGGTCTCTACTTCTACGAAGTGGATTTGGCAGGTACTCAAGGTAAATCAGATAAAGAGCTTCTTGACCTCTTAAAACAAAACGGCACTCAAAGCTATAAAGCAACTATCAAAGTGTACGGTGCGAAAGACGGCAAGGCAGATTTGAGCAATCTTGTAGCGACTAAGGATTTGACAGTAAACTTGAATGGCTTGACCACTCCAGCTGAAGTGCAAAAAGGTGTGGCCGACAATACTAAAGACACAGTAGATGTTCCAGCAACATACTTGGATAAAGCCAACTTCCCAGGTCCATTCACAGCTGGTGTCAACCAAGTCATTCCATACGAACTCTTCGCTGGTGACGGTATGTTAACACGCCTTATCTTGAAAGCTTCAGACAAGGCTCCATGGTCAGACAACGGTTCAGCTAAAAATCCTGCTCTTCCACCAGTAGAAAAATTGGGCAAAGGTCTCTACTTCTATGAAGTGGACTTGGCAGGTACTCAAGGTAAATCAGACAAAGAGTTACTTGACCTCTTGAAACAAAATGGAACTCACAGCTACAAGGCAACTATCAAAGTGTACGGCGCAAAAGATGGCAAGGCCGATTTGAGCAATCTCGTAGCGACTAAGAATTTGACAGTAAACTTGAATGGCTTGACCACTCCAGCTGAAGTACAAAAGGGTGTGGCCGATAACACCAAAGACACAGTAGATGTTCCAGCCACTTACTTGGATAAAGCTAACTTCCCTGGACCGTTCACAGCTGGTGTCAATCAAGTCATTCCATATGAATTCTTCGCTGGTGACGGTATGTTGACTCGTCTTATCTTGAAAGCCTCAGACAAGGCTCCATGGTCAGACAACGGTTCAGCTAAAAACCCAGCTCTTCCACCAGTAGAAAAATTGGGTAAAGGTCTCTACTTCTATGAAGTCGATTTGGCAGGTACTCAAGGTAAATCAGATAAAGAGCTTCTTGATCTTTTGAAACAAAATGGAACTCACAGCTACAAGGCAACCATCAAAGTGTACGGCGCAAAAGATGGCAAGGCCGATTTGAGCAATCTTGTAGCGACTAAGGATTTGACAGTAAACTTGAATGGACATCAGTCTCTTACTCAGATGCAATCAGGCTTCGTCCCATCTTCTAATGGTTCAGCTATGCCGGCTCCAATGATGAATAGTCATCAAGATGCGTCTAAGATGAACGCTCAAATGCCAAGTGCTAATCAGGATGAGATGAAATCTAAAATGCCAGCTGCTAGTCAGGATAAGATGATGCCTAACAAAGAGCAGGACAAAACCATGAATGCTAGCCAGCCTATGGCAACACCAAGCATGAAACAAGATCAAGCTCCAGCAGCCTCAAGCAAAGTGTCTGATGAAGGCAAGATGGCATCTACTAACAAGGTATCAAGTCCAATGATGGCTGATCAAATGAAAGACAAAAAAGACATGCTTCCATATACTGGTGAAGCCCAAACATCAATGGCTACTCTTGGATTCTTTGGACTCGCCTTAGCAGGACTGTTAGGTGGTCTTGGTTTGAAAGCTAAAAAAGAGGAAAATGACTAGTCTAGCTACAGACTTTCTATCTAGGATTTGAAAAATCCAGATATCGATTAGAATGTTCGTAAAGAGATTAAAATAGTGTTATACTATTGTGGTATAGCACTGTTTTTTTCAAAGGAGAGACAGATGGGAAAGACAATTTTACTCGTTGACGACGAGGTAGAAATCACAGATATTCATCAACGTTATCTGGTTCAGGCAGGATATCAGGTTTTGGTGGCCCATGATGGAGTAGAGGCCTTGGAAATCTTCAAGCGAAAATCGATTGATTTGATTATTACAGATATCATGATGCCTCGGATGGATGGTTATGATTTGATTAGTGAGGTTCAGTATCAATCTCCGGATCAGCCTTTTCTCTTTATCACGGCTAAGACTAGCGAGCAGGACAAGATTTATGGCCTGAGCTTAGGGGCAGATGACTTTATTGCCAAGCCCTTTAGCCCTCGTGAGCTGGTTTTGCGTGTCCACAATATCTTACGTCGCCTTCATCGTGGAGGTGAGACAGAAGTCGTCAGTCTCGGGGATTTACGGATGAATCACGGTAGCCATGAGGTCCAAGTCGGAGATGTGGCGCTTGATTTAACAGTCAAATCCTTCGAACTTCTATGGCTTTTAGCCAGCAATCCAGAGCGAGTTTTCTCTAAGACAGACCTCTATGAAAAGGTCTGGCAGGAAGATTATGTAGATGATACCAATACCTTGAATGTTCATATTCATGCTCTTCGACAGGAGTTGGCTAAACATGCTAGTTCAGAAACACCCACCATCAAAACCGTCTGGGGCTTGGGCTACAAAATTGAGAAAGCACGAGGTAGTCAATGAAATTAAAAAGTTATATTTTAGTGGGGTATATCACTTCAACACTCCTAACGATTATCGTGGTTTTTTGGGCTGTTCAAAAAATGCTGATTGCGAAAAGCGAGATTTACTTTTTGCTTGGGATGACCATCGTTGCCAGCCTTGTTGGTGCTGGGATTAGTCTCTTTCTCCTATCTCCGGTATTTACGTCGTTGGGAAAACTTAAGGAACATGCCAAGCGGGTAGCGGACAAGGATTTTCCTTCAAATCTGGAGGTTCAAGGCCCTGTAGAATTTCAGCAATTAGGCCAAGCTTTCAATGAAATGTCCCATGATTTGCAGGCGACCTTTGATTCCTTGGAAGAAAGCGAACGAGAAAAGGGCTTGATGATTGCCCAGCTATCGCATGATATCAAGACTCCCATCACTTCGATCCAAGCGACGGTAGAAGGGATTTTGGATGGGGTTATCAAGGAAGGAGAACAGGAGCATTATCTAGCAACCATTGGGCGTCAGACGGAAAGGCTCAATAAACTGGTTGAAGAGTTGAATTTTTTGACTCTAAACACAGCTAGAAATCAGGCAGAGACAACTAGTAAAGACAGCATTTTTCTGGACCAGCTCTTGATTGAGTGCATGAGTGAATTTCAGTTCTTGATTGAGCAGGAGGAGCGAGATGTCCACTTGCAGGTAATTCCAGAGTCTGCCCGTATTGAAGGAGATTATGCCAAACTTTCTCGTATCTTGGTGAATCTGGTCAATAACGCTTTTAAATACTCAGCTCCAGGAACCAAGCTGGAAGTGGTAGCTAAGCTGGAAAATAACCAGCTTTCAATCAGTGTGACTGATGAGGGACAGGGGATTGCCCCAGAGGATTTGGAGAATATTTTCAAACGCCTTTATCGTGTCGAAACTTCGCGTAACATGAAAACAGGTGGTCATGGCTTAGGACTTGCGATTGCGCGTGAATTGGCCCATCAATTAGGCGGGGAAATCACAGTCAGCAGCCAGTACGGACTGGGAAGCACCTTTACTCTCCTTCTTAACCTCTCTGGCAATGAAAATAAAGCCTAAAACCCCTTTACAAATCCAACCATTCATGGTAAAATGAATTTTGTGTGAAATATCAGCAGGAAAGCATGAAGCTCGTCAACAGGTGTCTTATGATAAGTAACCTTGGCTGTTTAGGCGAAGGGCATCTGCACGAATCAGGGCTTTCTAAGTGACTATTTCCACCGAATATTATTTATATCAGGAGGACATTCACATGTCACGTTATACAGGACCATCTTGGAAACAAGCTCGTCGCCTTGGCCTTTCACTTACAGGTACAGGTAAAGAATTGGCACGTCGTAACTACGTACCAGGACAACACGGACCAAACAACCGTTCTAAATTGTCAGAATACGGTTTGCAATTGGCTGAAAAACAAAAACTTCGTTTCACTTACGGTGTAGGTGAAAAACAATTCCGTAACTTGTTCGTACAAGCTACAAAAATCAAAGGCGGAATCCTAGGTTTCAACTTCATGCTTCTTTTGGAACGTCGTTTGGATAACGTTGTTTACCGTCTTGGTCTTGCGACTACTCGTCGTCAAGCTCGTCAATTCGTAAACCACGGTCACATCCTTGTTGACGGAAAACGCGTTGATATCCCATCATACCGCGTAACTCCAGGTCAAGTGATCTCAGTTCGTGAAAAATCATTGAAAGTTCCAGCAATCCTTGAAGCAGTAGAAGCTACTCTTGGACGTCCAGCATTCGTATCATTCGACGCTGAAAAATTGGAAGGTTCATTGACTCGCTTGCCAGAACGCGACGAAATCAACCCAGAAATCAACGAAGCACTTGTCGTTGAATTCTACAACAAAATGCTTTAATTTTAAGATATATCTTACAGAAAGCCTACAACAGTGGGCTTTTTGCTTTGTCTTAAAATGTTAATCTCTGGGTTTGTTTAGAGATTTGCTAGTAAGGTTATTGGTGTATCTGAGTCTATCTATGCTAAGAATTACGCGATGTTGATGATATAAATCTGGTATGATATAATATTTTGGCCCCCTCACTTTAATGAAGGGAGGTGTTATATATGCTAGAGTTATTTTCCCTTTTTACTTGTTAACTTACTATCTGAGCTTTTCAAGCTATGGATAAAGAGACATAGTAAGTAGCATTTAACCCTTTTAGAGGGTAGCAAAAAACCCCATCGGTGGCACGGTGGGGCTTTTTTAGTTACATATGCTGTAACTTTACTCACATTGTAAGTTCATTCTAACATATAACACCCAATATTTCAAGCTTTTGTTTTGATATTTCCTCAGAGTGTGTTTGTGGTTTGAGTCAGCTCAACTGAAATTAGCACACGCGCTACTAGCCTCCATTCTACAGCAAAGAAATCAACTCTTTTCTAGGGGCTTTCCGCCCTCATTTTGCTCTTTTGTGCTAAAATAGACTTATAAATTGAAAATAAGGAATGTTTATGAAATCG
>CAUQZY010000040.1:0-15987 GCA_963522395.1 uncultured Streptococcus sp. | reverse complement strand
TTAATCTTATTACCTTCTGTATCAATATAGTGAACAACTACGCTTCCTTTTTTCAGCTCATAAATATAAGTAATTTCTTTGTTTCCTTCAGCAACTTTACCAGATGGTTCTGCTTTTGTAGCTTGGTTTACATTTGTTCTTACACCGTTAGCATCATATTGAACATTACCGTCTGTCTTAGCTACTGTCACTAATTCATAAACTTTTCCGTCAGCTGTTTCATAACGAGTTGGTTTATTTTCTTCAGTTGTAGTATCGTAATCTTCACCAGTTGGGACATTATTTTTAATAACCTTATCTGCTAAACCGAATCCTCTACCATTTGTGTCTTGATATTTAACTGTTACAGTACCTTTGGCTAATTCATAAACATAAGTAATCTCTGTAGTACCCTCTACTAAATTACCATAATCTCTTGGTGAGCCTTGTTTCAGTCTTCTAAAGTTATAGATTTTTCCATCTTCCAATGTAATCTTATCAGGTCTGAATTTTTCTTTTTTCTCACCTGAAAGAGCACCCATACTATAACCTGATTTATTAGCTCCAGTAAGCTCTGTACCATCAACATCTGTGGCATTACGTAGTTTTTGATTTGACACATAAGCCTGTTTAGCTTTAATGACATTACCTTCTGTATCTTCGTAATTGATATTGATTGAACCTTTTTTAGCTTCATAAAGAACTGTATATTCTTTATTTTTAATAATATCTCTTTGTACAGTAACTGTTACTGGTGAATCTTGCCCAGCAGGAGTGTAAGTAATGTCCATTGTAAATGCTTCAGATACTGGTTTTATAACAGCATCTTTCTTATTACTGATTGCAGGTAGAGTCGTACTATTACCGGCACTATCTTTCGCTACAGTTGTAACGTTTTGACCAAATTCTCTCTTATCTTTAGAAATCGTTACTTCTCCAGTCGATGCATTTACAGTAATGTTAGTATCTGTTGTAGTCCATTTATTTCCTTCTTTTGTAACGATAGAAGTAATTGGTTCTGTTTGTCCTTTAGGAATATAAGTAATTTCTAAACGTGTAGTTTCTGAAGCTAATGGAGAAATCACTTTATTGCCTGCTTCATCTTTTGAAGAAACATTTGTTAATGTATTGTTTGAATCTTTTGTCACTACAGAAATTTCTGTTCCAGCTTTTACCTTATCGGCTGCAATCGTTACTTTTCCAGTTACTGGATCAACTTGAATATCCTCATTTGTAGATTTCCATGTAACAGTTGGTTCTTTTTCTACATTTTTAATTGTTTCATCATCTTTTCTACCAACTAAAGTATAATCATTATTACCAGTTGGAGAAACTTCAGTCGGCCAATCTAAAGGAGTATTATTACGAACTCTTTCCCACGGTCCATAGATTTTTTCTCCAGTTCTTGGTCCCTCTTTAATGGTATAAACAACACGTTTAGCTGGTCGTGTAAATGTTCTCTGAGGGAAAATGACATTTCCTTCATTATCTTTTTCTACATAATTGATTGTACGAGTTACATCTTTACTTTCTTCTGTACGATCAGCTTCTACATAAACGTAGATTACTTTTTTAGTTTGTTGTTTTTCATAAATTCCGTCTGTAGGATCAGACTCATTATGAACATGGCTATAAATATAAGCTTTCCCATCATTAGCTCTATCAATGATACCGTATGATGAAGTAGTATATGGATCGTTTTGGAACCCTTTATCACTAGTTTCAGTCATAATATCATTACCTGATAAATTAACATGTCTTACTTTTAATTTACCACGTTGATCTTCTGTAATTAAACCTACTTTATTTGATTCTAACCATGTATTTTTTCCATCTTTCAACCAAACTTGTGATTGTCCTTCAACCAAGTTAGGGTTGTCTGTATGCACATTAACATCAAAACTCGTTTGGAATTTTTCACCTTTGTTAAGAGTATATTCTCTATCGAATACATATTTAACAGCTGTAACCTTACTCCAGTCCGTAATTTGATCTTCACGAACATACGGTGCTACTGTTTTCTCAGCATTTGTTCCTTTTGAAGTTGTATATTCGATATGATAATCCGCTGTTCCAGGAATTGGGCCTTTAAGGCTTGTTTCAGCTACTTTATGTGGTTGACCATAATTCTTAGGAATCTCTACCATCACTTCTTTTAATACTGCTGGAGCATCCGCAGCATTTGTAACAGATGGATTAAGAACAACGTCTTCACCATTTTTAACGTTGATAATTCCCATTACTCCGACTTCATTTTGCTTAGCAATGGTTAATTGTGTATAGTATTCCGATGCTACTTTTAATGTTACATCTGTACTTGCTTTAGCAACTTGGCGTCCAGCTTCATGTCCTTCTAGAATATCTGCACTTAAGCTTGGATCTTTACCTACTAAACGTTGAGATTCTTTATCCCATACTAAGTAAGAGTCGATGTGATACGTACCATTTTCTGCTTGACCATTGTTGACAACTTCAAAGGTTAAAGCAACTGGACCATCAGTGTTCAATTGGTTTAAGTTTAAGTCAACAGACTTCAAGCCTAAATCTTTTGCTTTAAAGATATAAGCTGTTTTTCCTTTTTCACCTTTATAATCTTTGATAATTTTATCTGGATTAATAGTATCCGTATCTTTAACGACATTTTCATAATCTCCTGCACTGTAGTTCGATCTACCTTGTGCTGAGAACTTGTTTGAAAATAGTTTATTATCCATTGGCATACGGAAATTCGTTAATGGAAGTGCTGAGTCCGCAACAAGCATCACTGTCGCATTTTGAATATTTTCATCCAAGTCGTCATTATTTAGTACTTTTTTACCATCTACTGTCTTAATGGCATTATTATAGTATTCACTTGCTTTATAACGAACCATAAATGGTACAATTTGTTGACGACTAATATTATTCTTATCATTTCCGCGGTTTGCATCATAACTTGCTGCATTTTTATCACTATTTGGTAATACCGGACTGATAGCTAATTCAGCCGTGAAACGTTCTTTTGTATGAACTGCAGTATTATAACTTTCTTTCTTAACTGTTGCTGGATAAGTCATCTTTGTCGCAGCATCTAATGAGTTCCCACTAGTTGATAAGCTAACTCCAATATTATTTTCATGACGAGTAATATTATCATTTGCTGCCATTTCTTGCCAGTTCGCCATTGTAGTTCGAACATTCGATCTAAATCCTAGTGGAACGAAGTTATCACCAGCTTCAATAAATTTATCAGCGATATCTGGATGTTCTAAGACTAAACGTGTGAATTGTTTTGATTTATCAATTTCAACTTCTTCATATAATTGATTAGCTGTTGACATTTCTTTTAATTCTTCACGAGTTCCATCTGCTTTTACCCCATATAATTTAAATGGTTTTGCAAATGTATAATTAAAGCTTTGTTTACTTGCTTCTGAATTATTATAATATTCTACCTTAGTTGTTCCATCTTTTTGAATAACATTTGCATGAGTCTCAGTTAGTTGGAAGTGAGTAAAGTAAGTGTTTGGTTTATCTGTTGGTACAGAATATACGAAATAATTATTATCTAGTTTATCTCCATTACCTTTTAATGCTCTTGGAGTCTTTGCACCACTAGCATCTGTTAATGGTCCAGAATTGTAGGCATAAGAAACATTAAATTCATCCGTATCACTTTGATTAGAGAATAAACGTTGTTTATTTGGTGTAGTAACATCAGTAGCCATACGTTGTGCAGGAATATCTCCTGTACCATCACCAATAGTAAATTTTAATTGGTTATTTAACTCTGCTGACGTTGCTAATATTTGAGTATAAGCAGATCCATCTGGACGATGACCGATTGCTTTATATTCAATATTAACTTTTTTACCGCCATTAGAACTTAAATACTCTTCCATTTTTTGTTGAGTATCAAAATATCCTTCTTTTACACGGAAGACTGGACCATTATTATTAATTTCCGCCCCAACTCTGGTTGGTCTCTTATATTTATCTACAGATGTTTTATCGTAATTTAACTTAGCAACATTTCCTTCTAAAGTCCAATAACGGTTCGTTTCTACTGTTGGCACTAACTCTAGAAATTCTGGAATACCTGTAATCGTATAATCTACATCAGTTAGACGACCATTCCCATTTTTATCTCCTACATCTGTACCTTGTAAAAATTCTTTTCCTTTATCATATGTAATAAATGGAAGCGTAAAAGTATTCCCCTTAATTGGACTAAATGTTCCATCGGAATTTTTCGAACCGATAATTAATTCTCTATCATAGTATCCTGGAACATAATCAAAAAGATTTTTATTTTCTTTTTTATCGGATTCTTTATAAAGAATTTGAGATAGATATTCATATTTAGCTGTAGCAGTTGTCGTAGAGATTAGCTCGTCTCCATGATAAAATTCTGCTCTAGCAATAGTTGTATCACCAGCTGATGGACTCTTGTCAATTGATGAACTAATTTGTTGTTCAATATTAATCTGACCTACTGCACCACCAGTAATCGTGTTCAGAGGAATTTCATAAATAAAATTATCATTATCTGAAAGATCTTTTGGACTACCACTTGCTAACGCTGAGTTAGAAAGCGTTGGTTTCGCATTTCCCTCTGTGTATAAATGTTTTTTTGGAATAATATAACGAATTTTAGCATTTTTGATTGGTGTTGGAGATGAACTTGAAAAACCTAATTGTAGTTTTAAGACACGTTTCCCATCTCCATTACTTACTACTGGAATAGTATCTTCATTTACATTTTTGCTATTTCCATTAGAATCTAAAAATGTTAAATTACCATAAAGTGCTTTATCACTAACACTATCATCAGCACGTAGTTCTTCTTTAGGAAGCTCTTTACCGTTACGAACGTCTCGCTTACCGCTTAATGCACGTGTCGATAAATTGACAACAGAATTTCTACTTGCTTGAACCTTTTTATAAAGTTCTGCTAGTACTGCTTCATTTAGATTACCTTCTGAAGCTTTTACTTCATTAAGAACTTTCCATGCTTTCTCTATCGTTTTCTTGTCATCATCTGACGATAAATCAGCTACTTTTGATATTGCTTCAGTTAATTCATTAGTCAATTTCTTTAATTCTTCTTTATCAACTGAAAACGACTCTTTTTCACTAGTTACTTCTTTTGATTTTGTTCCTTCTTCAACTTGATTTTTGTTTTCTTTAGGTGTTTTCTCAGCCTTGATTGATTTTAAGATAGAAGTTAATGAGCTAACTTCTTTTGCTTTTTTATCAGCTCCTGACTGTGTTGCATCCAATGCACTTAAATATTGCTTAGCTTCTGCAACTAGTTTTTCGGCATTCTGGATTTGAGAAGCTTGTTTTTTATTTCCTCGGATACGTTCAATTTGAGCTTCCAAATCTGCTAATTTTGCTTGCAAGAGAGATAAATCGACAGATGGTTTTGTCTCAGTTACTTCTGCAGTGTTAGTATGTTCTGAAACGGCTGAAGCTTGTTCAGCTTCTTTTTCATTTTCTTTTACAGTTTTTGCTGGCTCAACTGACTTTTCTAGCACTGCATTTGATTTTGGTTGCTCAGCTAAGTCTGATTTTGACTCAGAGACAGTTCCTGCTTGCGTATTTTCTTGAGCTTGGTTTTGTCCCGTATCGGCATCCCTCTTTACTACCGTTTCAGTGCTTTCAGTAGCAGAAGTTGCTTCTACCGTATCCACATTGTAACCAAACAAAAATCCTGCCCCGATTAAGACACTCGCAGCACCAACTTTTAATTTTTTAATCGAATATTTTTCGTATCTATTTCCACAAAAATAACGATGATCTTTTTGTTGTCTCGACAATTTAAACATAGTTTACCACCTTTTATATATATATATGCACGCTTAGGTACAAATATACTTTCACTAAATTATATCACATTTCAAGGTAATTTTGTAAGATATTTGCTTATAAATTTCATTGAAAAATATACCATTCCAAAACATTTTTTCGTACAAGTATAAATTTATATAAATAGCTAAATTTCCACACTAACTTCCACCGCTAATCCAAGTGAAAATTAGTCTGATAAAAATCGTAAAAACCAGTGGAATTCCGTGTCAGGGTAAGTTCCACTGGTTTTAGTCATGCTTGATTTCATCGCTTTTGTAACCAAAATGAATCGAAAAAAAGAGCGCACAAAATCCCCTCATCTGAAAGCGTTTCAGATTAAGTTCCGCTATGGTGGAAGTTAGTGTGAGACGTTTGAATGGGGTTTTAGGTTAATTTTTAGAACTTATGTTGGAGTAATGTAGAAGACTGACAGACGTCTTCTGCAGGTATTTTAGAAATACCGAGAAGCTTAGAAACCTCTTCTCCATAAGTAAAGACAAAGAATTCATAGGCTGACTTTCCATTCAAAGCAGCACGTTTGACGCTGTTGACATGTGAACAGACGAGATTGATGTTCTCTTGAGTTAAATCGTCAAAAGAAGTTCCTTTAGGTAGAATGTCGCGAATCAGCGTGTGATTTTTCTCAATTCTCCCTTTCTGGTCAGAGCGATTAGGATCACAAAAGAAGAGTTTACTCTCTCCTTGCACATCCATTTCGATATCATCGACCCTGGCAAACTCTCCACCATTATCTGTGAGGATGACAGGAAAGAGTTGGAAGAAATCTTTATCCACTTGGTGAAGGGTGTTCTTGATATCATAGAGGTGTTTGGTAACCTCAAGGGCAGTTTTATTATCCATAAGCCTAGCGAAGATAAAGTTACAGAAAGATAGATTAAAGGTGAGTAGGACTTTACCTCCTATCCTGCCCATAACGGTGTCCATTTCCAGCCAGTAGTTCAGTTGGTTAAGGGATAAATAATTTTGGAAATCCTCCTAGGAGCGGCCTTTTTTGGCTTCTTTAGGAATGGAAGGTAGATTACTTTTTCTTCTTTCTTTAAATTTAACGGCTCTGGCTAGGTCAATAGGAGCGATAGACAGGTACCCTTTTCGGATGTGCCGATAGACAGTTGAGGAACTAACATCGAGGTTATGAGTTTTCAGAATATGATAGATGTGTTGTCCCTTTTTAACCCCATCAGAAATGACTTTGTCCATGTCCCAGAAGGTCTTGGAATTGAGGGGAGTTCCTTCACGAGCTTCTACAAGAGTTTGTTCGTACTGCTTTTGAGCTTGTTTAGCGAGGTAAAAGATTTTCTGATAGCCACAATTTTGTCTTCTTTTAGGGCACCCATTACAGACAAAGGGAGCTTTATCGAGTAGAGGGCAAGGAAGGTTATCGCATGTAGACTCTCGGACTTGTTTGTTTCGTTTGACTTCTTTGGAGACAGTGGTTGGGTCTTTTAGAATGGATTGTCCAATAGCTTTGAAGGTTTCACCGCGCTCTAAGCCTAATTGGACATCATTACGGTCTGAAAGGGTAAGGTGTTTATGTTTTGTCATAGTATACCTCATTTCTAACTCAAACGTCTCATACTTAATTCCACCATAAAAATCCGTTTTAGACTAATTTCCACTTTGGTCAGGCAAGTGGAAGTTACTTTGAGAAGTTAGCATTTATATAAATATTTTCATTATCCCACCTCCAACTTTCTTTTTCATTCATTTTATGATAAAATGAAGAGTAATAATATTTATTAAAGAGGTAAAAACATGATTGAAGCAAGCAAATTGAAAGCTGGTATGACATTTGAAACTGCAGACGGAAAATTGATCCGCGTTTTGGAAGCTAGCCACCACAAACCAGGTAAAGGGAACACAATCATGCGTATGAAATTGCGTGATGTCCGTACTGGTTCTACTTTTGATACAAGCTACCGTCCAGAAGAAAAATTCGAACAAGCTATTATCGAGACTGTTCCAGCTCAATACTTGTACAAAATGGATGAAACTGCCTACTTCATGAACACTGAAACTTACGACCAATACGAAATTCCAGTCGTAAACGTTGAAAATGAATTGCTTTACATCCTTGAAAACTCTGATGTGAAAATCCAATTCTACGGAACTGAAGTAATCGGTGTAACTGTACCAACTACTGTTGAATTGACAGTCGCTGAAACACAACCATCTATCAAAGGTGCTACTGTTACAGGTTCTGGTAAACCAGCAACTATGGAAACTGGACTTGTTGTCAACGTTCCTGACTTCATCGAAGCTGGACAAAAATTGATCATCAACACTGCAGAAGGAACTTACGTTTCTCGTGCCTAATCTCTAGAAAGAGGTCATTCTATGGGAATTGAAGAACAATTTGGCGAAATCGTTATCGCTCCACGTGTACTTGAAAAAATCATTGCCATCGCAACTGCTAAAGTTGATGGTGTCCACTCATTTTCAAATAAATCCGTATCTGATACCCTATCAAAACTCTCTCTTGGTCGTGGCGTCTACTTAAAAGAAAGCAACGAGGAACTAACTGCTGACATCTACCTCTACCTTGAGTACGGTGTGAAAGTACCAAAAGTTGCTCTTGCTATTCAAAAAGCGGTCAAAGATGCTGTCCATGATATGGCTGATGTAGAACTTTCTGCTGTCAATATCCATGTTACAGGAATCGTTCCAGATAAAACACCAAAACCTGAGTTGAAAGATCTATTTAACGAGGACTTCCTCAATGACTAGTCCATTATTAGAATCTAGACGCGAACTTCGAAAATGCGCTTTTCAAGCTCTTATGAGCCTTGAATTCGGTACAGATATGGAAACGGCTTGTCGTTTTGCCTACACACATGACCGTGAAGATGCAGATGTGCAAATCCCTGCCTTTCTTCTGAATTTGGTTTCTGGTGTTCAAGCTCAAAAAGACGAATTGGATAAACAAATCAACCAGCACCTCAAGTCAGGCTGGACAGTTGAACGCTTGACCTTGGTCGAAAAAAACTTACTACGCTTGGGTATCTTTGAAATCACATCATTTGATACACCTCAGCTGGTAGCAGTTAATGAAGCCATTGAACTTGCCAAGAATTTTTCAGATCAAAAATCAGCCCGCTTTATCAACGGACTGCTTAGTCAATTCGTAACTGGAGAAAATGAATAATCTTAAAGGTGTTTGGTCTTCCAAGCACCTTTTGACTTTCTCCTCTGTACAGAGTAAGCCCCACACAAAAACTAGAACTGGCAGTCAGTTCTAGTTTTTATGTATTCTGAAGTATTAGTATTTTCTAAACCGTTGATAGCGCTCTTCCAACAGCTCTTCTAGCGGTTTTTGTGAAAGTCTAGCTAGCTCAGTTTGGAGTTCTTTCTTGACACTCTTAATCAGTTCTTTACTAGAAAGTCCTGCTTCAGAAATCACCTTGTCCACCACGGCCATTTCTAACAGTTCATGCGAAGTGATTTTCATCAGTTCTGCCGCTTCCATGGCACGAGTACCGTCTTTCCATAGAATGGAAGCAAAACCTTCTGGACTGAGAATAGCATAGATAGAATTTTCCAACATCCAGACACGGTCTGCGACTGCTAGAGCCAGAGCCCCACCTGAACCACCTTCACCGATAATGATAGCAATAATCGGAACTTTCAGGTCACTCATTTCCATGAGATTTCGAGCAATGGCTTCCCCTTGACCACGTTCTTCTGCTCCGACACCAGGATAGGCACCTGCTGTATTGATAAAGGTCACAACTGGACGGCCAAATTTTTCAGCCTGTTTCATCAACCGAAGAGCCTTGCGGTAGCCTTCTGGATGCGGTTGGCCAAAATTCCGTTTTAGGTTATCTTGTAAACTCTTGCCTTTTTGGATACCAACCACTGTTACAGCTTGATCTTCAAGCCAGCCAATACCACCAACAACTGCACCATCGTCACGAAAAGAACGATCACCGTGTAATTGGATAAAGTCATCAAAAATGCCTGTCGCAAAATCCAAGGTTGTCAAGCGACTCTGCTCACGCGCTTCTCTGACTATTTTTGCAATATTCATCTAGGACACCCTCCATGCAATCTGACTAGGCTAGCAATCGTATCTGGCAAGTCTCTTCTTTTGACAATAGCATCCACAAAGCCATGTTCCAATAGGAATTCTGCCTTTTGGAAACCCTCAGGCAAGCTTTCACGAACCGTATTTTCAATCACACGACGCCCAGCAAAACCAACCAAGCTCTGTGGTTCAGCCAGAATGATATCTCCTTCCATAGCGAAAGAAGCTGTCACACCACCTGTCGTTGGATCTGTCAAAATGGTCAGGTAAAAGAGACCAGCATTTGAATGGCGTTTAACCGCTGCAGAAATCTTGGCCATCTGCATGAGACTCATGATTCCTTCCTGCATACGGGCTCCACCAGAGGCTGTGAAGAGGACAACTGGCAATTGTTCGACAGTCGCATACTCAAACAAACGAGTGATTTTTTCCCCTACAACTGTACCCATAGATGCCATGATAAAGTTGGAATCCATAATCCCAAGAGCAACAGTCTGACCTTTAATAAGAGCAGTTCCTGTCACAACGGCTTCATCCAGACCTGTTTTTTCACGCATAATTGCTAGTTTCTTTTGATAACCAGGGAAATGCAAGGGATCCTTGCTTTCAATCCCCGTAAACAATTCCTTGAAAGTTCCCATATCAATCGTCAAAGCCAAGCGTTCTTGGGCAGAAATACGAAAGGTATAGCTACAGTGCGGACAGATGCGCTCACTTCCCAGATCCTTCTGATAGATGGTATGCTTACAACCCGGACACTGGGAAAATAATTCATCTGGAACCTCTGGCTTGGCTTGAGGTTTTTCCCTAACCGAACGATTGGGATTGATTCGAATATACTTATCTTTTTTACTAAATAGAGCCATTGATTCCCCTTTTCGGTTTAAACTCTTAAAGTCATTTTATTCTTTTTCTTGATATTTAGGTAAGAAGGTTTCCATCAAGAAGGAAGTATCATAATCTCCAGCAATGACATTGCGATCTGAAATGAGGTCAAGCTGGAAATCTGCATTGGTCTGCACCCCTTCAATCTCTAATTCATAGAGGGCACGTTGCATTTTCATCAAGGCATCAAAACGATTTTCTCCATGAACGATGACTTTGGCAATCATACTATCATAATAAGGCGGAATAGTATAACCTGGATAAACCGCTGAATCCACGCGCAAACCAACTCCTCCACTTGGTAGATAGAGATTGGTAATCTTACCTGGACTTGGAGCAAAGTTGAAGGCTGGATTTTCTGCATTGATACGACATTCAATAGCATGACCTCGTAAAACAATATCTTCTTGCTTCACAGACAGAGGTTGACCTGCTGCAATGCGAATCTGTTCCTTAACGATATCCACACCTGAAACAAATTCTGTTACTGGATGTTCTACTTGTACACGAGTATTCATCTCCATGAAGTAGAAGTTGCCACTGGCTTCATCAAGAAGAAACTCAATGGTCCCTGCATTCTCATAGCCAACAGACTCTGCCGCTCGAACAGCAGCAGCACCGATTTCATGGCGCAACGTTTTTCCAATTGCAATCGAAGGACTTTCTTCCAAAACTTTTTGATTATTCCGTTGAAGAGAACAATCCCGTTCTCCCAAGTGAATTACATGTCCATGCTCATCTCCTAGGATTTGAACCTCGATGTGACGAGCTGGATAGATAACCCGTTCTATGTACATGGCACCATTACCATAATTGGCCTTGGCTTCACTTGAAGCAGTTTCAAAGGCTGAAACGAGGTCTTCTGGTTTTTCAACCTTACGAATCCCTTTACCACCACCACCTGCTGAAGCCTTGAGCATAACAGGATAGCCAATTTTTTCAGCAACAATCAAAGCTTCTTCAGAGTTATGCACTTCTCCATCTGAACCTGGTATAACAGGCACGCCTGCTTTGATCATCTGAGCGCGCGCATTGATCTTATCCCCCATCATATCCATGACATGACCAGATGGGCCGATAAACTTAATCCCCACCTCTTCACACATGGTTGCAAATTTGGAATTTTCACTGAGAAATCCAAAACCTGGGTGAATGGCTTCTGCCTCAGTCAAGACTGCAGCTGATAGAACCGCATTAATATTGAGATAAGACTCTGTTGGCTTACCAGGGCCGATACAAACTGCTTCATCTGCCAAAAGCGTATGAAGGGCTTCCTTATCAGCAGTTGAATAAACCGCCACCGTCGCAATGCCCAATTCACGCGCCGCACGGATAATACGAACCGCAATTTCACCACGATTGGCAATTAAAATTTTTCGAAACATGGAGAACCTCCTTAGTTCCCTATTGCAAAGGTAAGAGTACCACTAGCTGCAAGCTTGCCATCCACTTCAGCCTTTGCTTCAACCACGGCAATGGTGCCACGACGTTTTACAAACGTTGCCGTCATAACTAATTGGTCGCCTGGTACAACTTGCTTCTTGAATTTAACCTTGTCCATACCAGCGTAAAAGACCAGTTTCCCTTTATTTTCAGGTTTTGACAACTCCAAGACACCAGCTGTTTGCGCCAAGGCTTCCATTATCAGAACACCTGGCATGACAGGGTATTGAGGAAAATGACCGTTGAAGAAGGGCTCGTTAATGGTCACATTTTTGATAGCGACAATAGTGTCCTCGCTCACTTCCAAGACACGGTCCACTAGGAGCATAGGATAACGGTGGGGAAGGGCTTCTTTGATTCCTTGAATATCGATCATTTGATTCGTACCAATCCTTTACCAAACTCAACCATTTCTTCGTTAGAAACGAGAATTTCCGTCACCACACCATCCTTAGGAGCTGGGATTTCATTCATGACTTTCATGGCTTCGATAATTACCAATGTTTGACCTTTTTTGACACTATCACCAACTGTGACGAAGGCAGGTTTATCTGGACCAGCAGCCAAGTAAGCCACCCCAACAAGTGGGCTCTCTACAAGATCTCCCTCAGCAGCCACACTTACTTCAGCTGGAGCTAGAACCTCTTTTGTTACAGTCTCTGCTGGAGCAGATGTAGGAGCTACTGGATTTGGTGTTGCTAGAACGGGTGCTGGAGCGACTTGAGGTACAGCTTCAGATACAAGTCTCGCTTCATTCTTGCTAAACTCCAACTCATTCGTCCCATTTTTATAAGAAAATTCTCTCAAACTTGATTGGTCAAATTGAGTCATCAAATCTTTAATATCGTTTAAATTCATACTTATTTATTCTCCCAACGTTTGAAAGCAAGAACTGCATTGTGGCCACCAAAACCAAAAGTATTTGAAATAGCGTATGGAATTTCTTGCTCCAAGCCTTGTCCATAAACGACATTGGCTTCGATATAATCTGATACTTCACTTGTTCCAGCTGTCATTGGTACAAAGTTATGACGCATAGCTTCGATTGTGACGATAGCTTCTACCGCGCCTGCAGCCCCCAGCAAATGTCCTGTGAAAGACTTGGTTGATGATACAGGTACTTCCTTACCAAGAACAGCTACGATAGCACCACTTTCTCCTTTTTCATTAGCAGGAGTTGACGTTCCGTGAGCGTTGACATAGGCTACTTGCTCTGGGGAAATCTCAGCTTCTTCCAAGGCTAGTTTGATAGCCTTAATGGCTCCCTGACCTTCTGGATGTGGAGAAGTCATATGATAGGCATCACAAGTATTACCGTAACCAACCACTTCAGCCAAGATAGTAGCGCCACGTTTTTCAGCGTGTTCAAGACTTTCAAGAACCAACATCCCAGAACCCTCACCCATGACAAAACCATTGCGGTCCTTATCGAATGGAATAGAAGCACGACTTGGGTCTTCTGTAGTAGAGAGAGCTGTTAGGGCTTGGAAACCAGCGATAGCAAAAGGTGTGATAGAGGCTTCTGAACCACCTACCAACATAACATCTTGGAAACCAAACTTGATTGAGCGGAAGGCATCCCCAATCGCGTCATTTGATGAAGCGCAGGCAGTATTGATGGATTTACAAACACCGTTTGCTCCAAAACGCATGGCAACATTTCCTGAAGCCATATTTGGCAAGGCTTTTGGAAGGGTCAATGGTTTCACACGTTTTGGCCCTTTTTCGTTGAGACGAAGCACTTGATCTTCAATTTCCTTGATTCCACCAATACCAGAGGCAACGATAACACCAAAACGATCTTTATCAATAACCTCTACATCCAGATTAGCGTGGTTGACAGCCTCTTGGGCTGCATACAAAGCATACAAAGAATAGTTATCAAAACGATTGGTATCTTTCTTAACAAAATATTTATCAAAAGGAAAATCTTGAATTTCTGCCGCATTATGCACATCAAAGTCACTGTGATCAAATTTTGTAATTTGACCAATTCCGATTTTTCCACTTGTCAAACTATTCCAAAATTCTTCTGGTGTATTTCCGATTGGAGATGTCACTCCATAACCTGTTACTACTACACGATTTAGTTTCATCTTTTTTACCTCTAGCTTCTGCTACATACTGAGGCCACCATCAATGGCAACCACTTGACCAGTTAGATAATCTTGGCCTGCTAAAAATACTGTCAAATCTGCAACCTGTTCTGCCTGCCCAAATTCTTTCATAGGAATTTGCGCCAGCATAGCATCTTTTACCTTGTCTGATAGGACAGCTGTCATATCGGACTCAATCATTCCAGGTGCGATAGCATTAACCCTGATATTGCGATTGGCCACTTCACGCGCCACAGACTTGGTAAAACCAATCAAACCAGCCTTAGAAGCAGCATAGTTAGCTTGACCAATATTTCCCATCAAACCAACAACACTAGACATATTAATGATAGCACCTTCTCTGGCTTTCATCATCGGTTTCAAGACTGATTGTGTCATGTTAAAGGCGCCAGTCAGGTTAACCTTGAGCACTTTTTCAAAATCTGCTTCTGTCATCTTGAGCATAAGGGTATCTTGGGTAATTCCTGCATTGTTAACCAACACATCTACTGAACCCAGCTCTGCAATAGCTTGATCAACCATACGTTTAGCGTCTGCAAAATCTGATATATCTCCTGAAATGGGAACCACCTTGACACCATAGTTTGAAAACTCAGCGAGCAATTCTTCTGAAATTGCACCACGACTGTTTAAAACAATATTGGCTCCTGCTTGAGCAAACTTGTGGGCGATGGCAAGACCAATTCCACGACTCGAACCTGTAATAAAGATATTTTTATTTTTTAGTTGCATTCTTTTCTCCTGTTTCCTCTTGTATTTATGGGAGAAGGGATTACTTGTTTTCTAGCAAAGTTTCCAAACTAGCCTGATCTTCAACATTGGCTAGTTTAGCTGTCTTATCAATTTTTTTGACAAAGCCTGACAAGACTTTCCCCGGGCCAATCTCGATAAAGTTGGTTACACCTGCTTCTTGCATAACTGCAATACTTTCATAAAAACGAACTGGTTCCTTGACCTGACGCGTCAAGAGTTGAGCAATGTCTTCTTTTTGCATAACAGCAGCTTCTGTATTGCCGACTAGGGGACAAGTAAAATCTGAAAAACTTACCTGAGCTAGAGTTTCAGCTAGTTTCTGGCTAGCAGGCTCAAGGAGAGCGGTATGAAAAGGTCCTGAAACCTTGAGAGGAATCAAGCGTTTGGCACCTGCTTCCTGCAAGAGTTCGACAGCTCGGTCAACTGCAGCCACTTCTCCACCAATCACGATTTGTGCAGATGTGTTATAGTTGGCTGGAGTGACCACTCCAAGTTCAGAAGCTTTTCGACAGGCTTCCTCAATGACCTCTACTGGCGTATTGAGAACTGCGACCATCTTGCCAGATCCAGCAGGAGCTGCTTCTTCCATATAGGCTCCACGCTTGGCTACCAAGGCAACCGCATCTTCAAAATCCAAGGCTCCACTGGCCACCAAGGCAGAGTATTCTCCAAGAGACAAACCAGCAACCATATCAGGCTGATAGCCCTTTTCTTGCAATAAACGGTAGATAGCAACCGATGTCGCTAGAATGGCTGGTTGCGTATAGCGGGTCTGATTGAGTTTTTCTTCTTCCGTATCGATAAGATGACGCAAATCATAACCGAGTACCTGACTCGCTTGATCAATCGTTTCTTGGACAATCAGATACTGATCATAGAGTTCCCGTCCCATACCTAGATACTGGGCACCTTGGCCAGCAAATAAAAAGGCTGTTT
>CAUQZY010000039.1:0-16084 GCA_963522395.1 uncultured Streptococcus sp. | reverse complement strand
CGTAGCTTGGCTGAATATCTTGATGCTCCTATCGCCATTATCGACTACCCTCAAGACGATGCAACTCGCAACGAAGGTTATATTATTGGTGATGTTGAAGGTAAAAAAGCTATCTTGATTGATGATATTTTAAATACAGGACGTACCTTCTCTGAAGCTGCTAAAATCGTTGAACGTGAAGGGGCTACAGAAATTTATGCTGTTTCTAGCCACGGTCTCTTCGTCGAAGGAGCTGCTGAACTTCTTGACAATACTAATATTAAAGAAATTCTTGTGACTGATTCAGTAGCAACAAAAGAAAAAACTCCTAAAAACGTATGCTACATCACTGCTAGTGAGTTAATTGGTGATGCTATCGTCCGTATCCACGAAAGAAAACCAGTCAGCCCACTCTTTGCTTACAACAAAAAGAAATAAGGTGATTCTTTGATTTATTTGGACAATGCTGCAACGACTCCTATGTCAGCAGTTGCTATTTCAGCTATGACCAAGGTTTTACAAGAAACCCATGGCAATCCATCTAGTATCCATGGGCATGGTCGTCAAGCTGGCAAGCTTTTGCGAGAAGCGCGTCAGGAACTCGCCCAGTTATTGGGGACAAAACCTCAACATATCTTTTTCACTTCTGGTGGGACTGAAGGCAACAATACTGCCATCATTGGCTACTGCCTTCGTCACCAAGAACAAGGAAAACATATCATCACAACTGCTATCGAGCACCATGCTGTCCTTGAAACGATTGATTACTTGGTTCAACACTTTGGTTTTGAAGTAACCATTATCCAACCAGAAAATCAAGAAATCACGGCCCATCAAATTCAAGAAGCCTTACGTGACGATACGATTTTAGTTTCTACTATGTTTGCCAATAATGAGACAGGAAACCTACTTCCCATTGCTGAAATTGGCCAAATACTCAAGCAACACCCTGCTGCCTACCATGTCGATGCAGTTCAGGCTATTGGTAAAATCCCTATACACCCAGAAGAATTGGGCATTGATTTTCTCACTGCTTCTGCCCACAAGTTCCATGGTCCTAAGGGAATCGGCTTTCTCTACGCATCTAGCATGGATTTTGATTCCTATCTACATGGCGGAGACCAAGAACAGAAAAAACGAGCCGGAACTGAAAATCTAGCTGCCATCGTGGGTATGGTTGCAGCCCTAAAAGAAGACCTAGAAAAACAAGAAGAACATTTCCAACATGTACAAAATCTAGAAACTGCCTTTCTTGCAGAGCTAGAAGGAATTCAGTATTACGTGAATAGAGGAGAACATCATCTCCCTTATGTTCTCAATATTGGATTTCCTGGTCAGAAAAATGACCTCTTACTCCTTCGGCTAGATTTAGCTGGAATTTCAATCTCTACTGGCTCAGCCTGTACGGCAGGCATTGTCCAATCCAGCCATGTTCTTGAAGCCATGTACGGGGCAAATTCAGAACGTCTGAAGGAATCCGTTCGTATCAGTTTGTCGCCACAAAATACTGTTGAAGACCTACAAACCCTCGCAAAAACCTTAAAAGAAATTATCGGAGGTTAGCCATATGGCATTTGAAAAAACCATTCAGTTAAAAAATTGTCGTTACGACTACACTCTTAGCCCTTCTGTTAAAAAGTTTACCCTCAAGGACAATACTTTTTTTGAGACAAAGGTTGGTAACTATGAACTGACTCGCTTACTTGAAAAAGTTCCAAACAGCGGTGAAGGCTTCCAACTCAAAATCATTATCAATAAAGAGCTAACAGGGGCTAAAATCAATATCACTGACAAGTTTGGGCTACGTCTGGTTGATATTTTCAAATCAGAAGACCACCACATTCATCAGGAAAAATTCTATTTCCTCATGGATAGTTTAGTAGAACGTGGTGTCTTTACAAAATCTGAAAGATAGGTCCTATATGTTTGAACTGACCTATAAAGACAGCTATCATGTAGAGCGTACTCTCAAGTATGAAGATTATGAAGCTCTCATGCTGGCTTTGTCAGGATGTGTGACCTTACCAGATACACTTTATGTGACTTCTTTGACTTTTGAGGGACAGGAAGTTTACCAGGGTCTAGTCGGAGACCTCTATCGTTTTCTATCTCACACAGAATTTTTACATCAAAACTAAGATTTTTCTTAGTTTTTTCTTATTTTTGTTGATTTTTTCACAATGTTTCTATAAAATAGAAGAATAGAAAGGTTGTGATTTTGTGAAAGATAAACAGTCTGCTATTCCAAAAGCTACAGCAAAAAGACTCTCTCTCTACTATCGAATTTTTAAGAGATTTCATGCAGAAAAGATTGAACGTGCCAACTCTAAACAAATTGCAGAGGCTATCGGTATTGATTCCGCGACCGTACGTCGTGATTTTTCCTATTTTGGTGAACTTGGTCGTCGTGGTTTTGGCTATGATGTCAAAAAACTGATGACATTTTTTGCCGATTTGCTTAATGATAACTCTATCACCAATGTCATGCTGGTTGGTATTGGAAATATGGGCCATGCCCTTCTCCACTACCGCTTCCACGAACGTAACAAGATGAAGATTATCATGGCCTTTGACCTAGATGACCATCCTGAAGTCGGTACCCAAACTCCTGATGGAATTCCCATTTACGGGATTTCTCAAATCAAGGATAAAATCAAGGATGCTGATGTTAAGACTGCTATCCTGACCGTTCCCAGCGTTAAGTCACAAGAGGTTGCTAATCTCTTGGTGGATGCTGGCGTAAAAGGAATTCTCAGTTTTTCACCAGTCCATCTGCATTTACCAAAAGACGTGGTCGTTCAGTATGTCGATTTGACAAGTGAACTCCAAACCCTCCTCTATTTCATGCGAAAAGAGGATTAGAAAGCGAAAATCATTTTATGAAAAAACCAGTTATTGGGATTACAGGAAACGAAAAAACTCATCCAGATGATGACATCATGATGAGCTACGCAGCAAAAGGCTTTGTTGAAGGAGTTAAAGACGCTGGAGGGATTCCCATCATCCTACCGATTGGTGATCAAGAAATGGCTAGCCACTATATCAGTATGATTGACAAGCTCATCTTGACAGGTGGGCAAAATGTTGATCCAAAATTCTATGGTGAACCAAAAACTATTGATAGCGATGACTACCACCTTCAAAGAGATATCTTCGAACTGGCCCTCATCAAGGAAGCTATCAAACAGAAAAAGCCAATTTTCTCTATCTGTCGTGGTACTCAACTCTTTAACGTTGCTATGGGTGGGACTCTGTATCAAGATATCGAAGACCACTGGCAGGATTCTTCTGCTGAGTACACAACCCAACGCTTGGTGACAGAACCAAACACTGTTCTTCGAGAAATCTATGGAGAAATTTCCCATATCAACTCCTTCCACCACCAGAGTATCAAAGATTTAGCACCAAATTTAAAGATTGCGGCTCATGATCCTAAAGATGGTATCATTGAAGCTGTCATGAGTACGGATGATGTTGCCTTTCTCGGTGTCCAATGGCACCCAGAATTTCTTTTTGAAAATCGCCCCAAAGATAAAAACCTCTTTGACTATGTCGTTAATGAACTTTAGATTAAATCTGTCTTTTCACGATAACTAAAGTAACTAGAATGAGAGACAATCAAATGGTCCAAGAGGACAATCCCCATCAGGTCGCAGGCTTCTTTGACAAGTTTAGTGACATGATCATCATTACGACTAGGGGCTACTGCTCCTGAAGGATGATTGTGGACCAAGATGAGAGAGGTCGCCATATGCTTGATAGCATAGTGAAGAATCTCACGTGGTTCAGCGATACTACGAGTTGCAGAACCGATAAAAATGGTCTGTTGATGGATGATTTGATTTTGAGTATTGAGATAGAGCGCCACCAGGTGCTCTTGTTTTTTATGTCCCAATTCCTGTTGCATCTTCTTGGCTAACTTTTGACTGCTGAGAATACTTTCCATTTCAAGGGTCTCATGTTTATGAATACGATGCCCCAATTCAATCATAGCTTGCAACTCTATAGCCTTAACACGACCGATACCAGACAGACTCTGCAATTCCTGCAGGGTCATTTTTTTCAAATCCGTTAGGCTTGAAAGATTGCTCAAGACTTTCTGGGCAATTTCAAAAACGCTGGCTTGACGTGTTCCTGTCCTAAGTAAAATAGCTAGCAACTCTTGGTTACTGAGCGCTTCTACTCCTTCCTTGGCTAGTCTTTCTCTTGGCAATAGTGAATCTTCTTGGAATGAAATACTGTACATAAAAATCCTCCTCACTTTACTATTCGTGAGAAGGATGAAAAATTAGATTTTTTTCTCAATTGGGGCTACACTAGCTAAAAGTTTTTTCAAACCTACTTCTGGGAAATTGATTTTTAATTCCTGCGTAGCACCGCTACCTGAAACTTCCAGAACAGTTCCCTCTCCCCATTTCTTGTGGAGGGCAATATCACCAATGGACCAATTTGCTTCGCTAGACGCTGATTTTAAGCCAGATGTAAATTGACCAAATGGAAGACCGCTTGACTGGATAGATTTTGGGGTAGCACTGCGTTTACGGTCTTGAAGAGCTTGCGCAAGACTCATACCTTGACCGAAGGCAAGACCACCACTGCTATATGATGCCTTAAAGCTTGTATTTGCTGGACGAGCCAGACCTTGATACTCAAGTAAGTCTGAGCTGATTTCGTTAATAAAACGAGTCGGACGGTTGTAGTTTGTACGACCAAAAAGCAGGCGTGAATTAGCATTTGTCAGATAGAGAATCTTCTCTGCACGTGTAATTCCTACATAGGCCAGACGACGTTCTTCTTCTAATTCATCTGGATCCTCGGCCGCACGACTAAGCGGGAAGACATTTTCTTCCATTCCAATCATAAAGACAACTGGAAACTCGAGACCTTTGGCAGCATGCAGTGTCATCAAGGTCACTTCTGATGTCTCCTGACTGCCTGAATCTGTATCCGCAATCAAGGCCAAGTCATTTAAGAAACGACTCAATTTGTCCAGACCAGTTTCCCCTTCTGGACCATCAGAGGTGTCATCAAAGTTTTTCGTCACAGAAAGGAACTCTTCGATATTTTCAACCCGAGCCTTACTTTCCAGAGTTGCTTGGGCATTAAGAATATCAACGTAACCTGTTTTTTCTAGAACTGCCTCAACCAAGTCTGTAATAGTTAAGTGGTCTAGCTGCTCCCGCAAATCCAGAATCATATTAGCAAAATCCCAGATAGACTGGGCTGCTTTACCCTTGATACCAGACAACATGATATTGGCAGAAGCATCCAGCATGGACATGTTTTGCATATTCGCAAAGTCACGAATTTTCTCAACAGTACCTGGGCCAATTCCACGTTTCGGCTCGTTGATAATACGCTCAAAACTGATATTGTCACTCAAATTAGCAATGAGGTTGAGGTAAGCGATAATATCACGAATTTCCTTACGGCTGTAGAACTTGGTTCCACCAACCATGGTATAAGGAATGTTTGACTTGAGTAGGGCTTCTTCAATGGTACGAGACTGCGCATTTGTACGATAGAGAACTGCAAAATCCTTGTGAAGGAAGTTTTGGTTGCGACCCAGTTCATCGATGGTTTTGGCTACAAATACAGCCTCATCTAGTTCATCATTGGCACGATAGTAAACGATTTGCTCCCCATCAGCATTTTGAGTCCAGAGATTCTTAGGACGGCGGTTTTTATTATTTTTAATGACCTCGTTAGCCGCTTGGAGAATTGTTTTAGTGGAACGGTAATTTTCCTCTAACAAAACAACTTTGGCTTGGGGATAATCCTTTTCAAAGTCCAAAATATTCTGCATATCAGCACCACGCCAGCCGTAGATAGACTGGTCCGCATCCCCAACCACACAGATATTTTTAAAACGGGAAGCCAAGAGTTTGACTAGTTGGTACTGAGCGTGGTTGGTATCTTGGTACTCATCAACGTGGATGTATTGGAATTTCTGTTGATAGTAAGTCAAAACATCAGGATTTTGATCAAAGAGACGCAAGGTCAGCATAATCAAATCATCAAAGTCAACTGACTCTGACTGACGCAGCTCTTTTTGATAAGCCGTGTAACACTGGGCCACGATTTGCGTATACATATCGCCAGCTTGGGCAGCATAGGCAACATCATCAATCAGATCATTCTTAGCATTGGAAATAGTTCCTAAGATGCTCCGTTCATTCCATTTTTTAGGATCCAAGTTCAACTGCTTGAGAATGCGTTTCATGAGCGTTCGCTGCTCCCCAGGATCTACAATAGTGAAATTGCGGTTGTAGCCAATATGGTCCGCATCACGACGCAAAATACGAACACACATGGAGTGGAAGGTCGCAATCAGACAGTCCTGAGTAGCTGAATTAAGGTTATAAGCACGCTCTTTCATCTCACGCGCAGCCTTATTAGTAAAGGTAATGGCCAAGATATTCCAAGGATTGACCAGCTTTTCATCAATCAAATAAGCGATACGGTGAGTCAAAACTCGGGTCTTTCCAGAACCAGCCCCCGCCATGATCAACAAGGGACCTTCTGTCGTTTGCACCGCCTCAGCCTGACGGTCATTCATTCCATTTAATAATGCGTTCATCTTCTCTTCCTTACTCTTGAAGTCAATATTTCTATTATATCAAAAATCAAGGAAAATATCTTTACCTAGACTGGTTGCGTCTAGAAGGTAACTCCTTATATCTAGATAAAAAATGAGCTTGGATAGTATTTCCAAACTCATTTAAAGTCAATTGCAATATACTAGAACAAGCCTAGGACAGTTCCGTCACTTTCAACATCCATATTAAGAGCTGCTGGTCGTTTTGGAAGTCCTGGCATGGTCATTACATCTCCAGTTAAGGCAACTATGAAGCCTGCCCCTAATTTTGGTACCAATTCACGAATGGTAATTTCAAAGTTTTCAGGTGCTCCAAGTGCATTTGGATTATCTGAGAAACTATATTGAGTTTTAGCCATACAGATTGGCAATTTGTCCCAACCGTTTTGAACGATTTGAGCGATTTGCGTTTGAGCTTTCTTCTCAAAGTTCACTTTACTACCGCGATAGATTTCTGTGACAATTTTTTCAATCTTTTCTTGAACAGAAAGGTCATTGTCATACAAACGTTTGTAGTTAGCTGGGTTTTCAGCGATAGTCTTGACAAGCGTTTCAGCAAGCGCTACACCACCTTCTGCACCATCAGCCCAGACACTTGCCAACTCAACTGGTACATCGATTGAGGCACAAAGTTCTTTCAAGGCTGCAATTTCAGCTTCTGTATCAGAGACAAATTCGTTAATAGCTACAACTGCAGGTACACCAAATTTACGGATATTTTCAACATGGCGTTTCAAGTTAGCAAAACCTGCACGCACTGCTTCTACGTTTTCCTCTGTCAAAGCGTCTTTAGCCACACCACCATTCATCTTAAGGGCACGAAGGGTTGCAACAATAACTACTGCATCTGGAGATGTTGGCAAGTTTGGTGTCTTAATATCAAGGAATTTCTCAGCACCAAGGTCTGCACCAAAACCAGCTTCAGTAACTGTGTAATCAGCCAAGTGAAGGGCTGTGCTTGTTGCCAAGACTGAATTACATCCATGAGCAATATTGGCAAATGGACCACCATGTACAAAGGCAGGTGTACCGTAAATTGTCTGAACCAGGTTCGGTTTAATAGCATCCTTCAAAATTAAAGCTAAGGCACCTTCAACCTGCAAATCACCTACAGAAACAGGTGTACGGTCATAGCGATAACCGATAACGATATTCGCCAAACGGCGTTTCAAGTCCTCGATGTCTGTTGCCAAGCAAAGAATGGCCATGATTTCGGAAGCAACTGTAATATCAAAGCCATCCTCACGTGGAATACCATTTAGAGGACCACCAAGTCCAACGGTCACATGGCGAAGAGCACGGTCATTCAAGTCCACAACACGTTTCCAGAGGATACGACGTTGGTCAATTCCCAGCTCATTCCCTTGGTGCAAGTGGTTGTCAATCAAGGCAGAAAGGGCGTTGTTGGCAGTTGTAATGGCATGCATATCCCCAGTAAAGTGGAGATTGATATCCTCCATTGGTAGAACTTGAGCGTAACCACCTCCTGCAGCACCACCCTTAATTCCCATTACTGGACCAAGAGATGGTTCGCGGATAGCAATCATGGTTTTCTTGCCAATCTTGTTCAAGGCATCCGCAAGACCAATGGTAATAGTTGATTTTCCTTCACCTGCAGGTGTTGGGTTGATGGCAGTAACCAAAATCAATTTCCCAACTGGATTGCTCTCAACTGCACGAATTTTATCAAAACTAAGCTTAGCCTTGTACTTTCCATACAATTCCAAATCGTCGTAAGAAATTCCAAGCTTCTCTACAACATCAACAATGGGCTTCAACTCAATACTCTGTGCGATTTCAATATCTGTTTTCATTCAAAACTCCTCTAACCTCTTATATGATAATTCATTATAACACAAAACAAGATTTTTAACATCCTAAAACTCTCTAAACGTTCGTAAATATCCCTGTTTTTAAGGTTCTTAGAGTCCTTTCTTAAATTTTATATGGCTTTATAGTTTGAAACTATATTCTTTCCTTTTACCAAAATTTTATCGCTTTCATTTTACTTACCGTTTATTTTTGTGTACAATAGTGCTATGAAAATTTTAGTTACATCGGGCGGTACCAGTGAAGCTATCGATAGCGTCCGCTCTATCACTAACCATTCTACAGGTCGCTTGGGGAAAATCATCACAGAAACCTTGCTTGCTGCAGGGCATGAAGTTTGTTTAATGACGACAAAACGAGCTGTGAAGCCAGAAGCTCATCCCAACCTAAGTATTCGAGAAATTAACAATACCAAGGACCTTCTACTGGAAATGCAAGAACGGGTTCAGGATTATCAGGTCTTGATTCACTCAATGGCTGTTTCTGACTACACTCCTGTTTATATGACAGGACTTGAGGAAGTTCAATCTAGTTCCAATCTAGAAGAATTTTTAAGCAAACAGAATCATCAAGCTAAGATTTCTTCAACTGACGATGTTCAGGTTTTATTCCTTAAAAAAACTCCAAAAATCATCTCTCTAGTCAAGGAATGGAATCCTGCTATTCATCTGATTGGCTTTAAACTGATGGTTGATGTTACCGAAGATCATCTGGTTGACATTGCTAGAAAAAGTCTTATCAAAAACCAAGCAGACTTGATTATCGCAAATGATCTCACTCAAATCTCAGCAGATCAGCATCGAGCAATCTTTGTTGAGAAAAATCAGCTTCAAGTAGTCCAGAGTAAAGAAGAAATTGCAAAACTCCTCCTTGAAAAAATTCAAGCCTACTATTCTTAGAAAGGAAAGATATGGCACATATTCTCTTGGCTGTAACAGGGTCAATCGCCTCTTACAAGTCGGCAGATTTAGTCAGTTCTCTAAAAAAACAAGGTCATCAAGTCACGGTTTTAATGACTCAGGCCGCTACAGAGTTTATCCAACCTTTGACACTACAGGTCTTATCACAGAATCCTGTCCACCTTGATGTCATGAAGGAACCCTATCCTAATCAGATTAATCATATCGAACTTGGAAAAAAGGCAGATTTATTTATCATAGCCCCTGCAACAGCTAACACAATTGCAAAGCTAGCCCACGGCTATGCTGACAACATGGTAACCAGCATAGCTCTAGCCTTGCCAAAAAATATTCCTAAACTAATAGCTCCTGCTATGAATACAAAAATGTATGACCATCCGGCAACTCAGACTAATCTGAAAACACTAGAAACATACGGCTATCAGCTGATTGCTCCTAAAAAATCCCTACTAGCTTGTGGAGACCATGGACGAGGAGCTTTAGCTGACCTCACAATTATTTTAGAAATAATAAAGGAAACTCTCGATGAAAAAACGCTCTAATATTGCACCTATTGCTATCTTTTTTGCAACCATGCTCGTGATACACTTTCTGAGCTCGCTTGCCTTTAACCTTTTTCCATTTCCAATCAAACCGACCATCGTTCATATTCCTGTCATTATTGCCAGCATTATTTACGGTCCACGCGTTGGTGTTACACTTGGTTTCTTGATGGGACTACTTAGTTTAACCGTCAACACAATTACTATCCTTCCAACAAGTTACCTCTTCTCTCCATTCGTACCAAACGGAAACATCTACTCAGCTATCATTGCCATCGTCCCACGTATTTTGATTGGTTTAACTCCTTATCTGGTCTATAAACTAATGAAAAACAAGACTGGGCTAATTCTAGCTGGTGCCCTTGGTTCACTTACCAACACAGTCTTTGTACTTGGTGGAATTTTCTACCTTTTTGGAAATGTCTTTGATGGTAATATCCAAAAACTCTTAGCAACCGTTATCTCAACAAACTCCATTGCAGAATTAGTCATTTCCGCAGTTCTAACTCTAGCCATTGTTCCAAGACTACAGACTTTGAAAAAATAAAAACAATCTCCACTTTCAAGCTTGAAGGTGGAGATTTTGTTCTATATATTTTATTTTTTAGTGAAATTTTTACCAGTAAAATAGATTGAAATAAGATACCAACAAATAGATTAGGGAATTCAAATTAATTTCTAGAAATATTTTATCATTCATGATGTACTCTTCCAGTTTCAAACTACTATATTTATACTCAATGAAAATCAAAAAGCAAACTAGGAAGATAGCCGCAGGTTGCTCAAAATACTGTTTTGAGATTGCAGATGGAAGCTGACATGGTTTGAAGAGGTTTTCGAAGAGTATTAACTTAAAAATGACCTATAAACCTAAGTAAATCCTTGCTTTATTGTCTATTTTATTGTACTATACTAGTGTATATACAATAAAAAGGAGATTCTTATGAATACACGGAAAAAGACACAATTTATGACAATGACTGCCCTCTTAACGGCTATTGCGATTTTGATTCCAATTGTTATGCCTTTCAAAATCGTCATTCCACCTGCTTCCTATACTTTAGGAAGCCACATCGCTATTTTTATTGCTATGTTTTTATCGCCCTTGATGGCTGTTTTTGTCATCCTAGCCTCTAGTTTTGGATTTTTGATGGCTGGATATCCCATGGTTATCGTTTTTCGAGCTTTTTCCCATATCTTTTTTGGGACTTTTGGGGCTCTTTACCTACAAAAATTCCCCGATACCCTAGATAAACCAAAAGCTTCCTGGATTTTCAATTTTGTGTTAGCGCTTGTCCATGCCCTTGCTGAAGTATTAGCCTGTGTCCTTTTTTACGCAACTTCTGGTACCAATGTAGAAAATATGTTTTATGTTCTATTTGTACTAGTTGGATTTGGCACAATTATCCATAGTATGGTAGACTATACATTAGCACTAGCTGTCTATAAAGTGCTTCGAAAACGCCGTTAAAAGGAAGAACTATGACAAAAGATCGCAAACAAGCTCTGCTCCAACTCTTGAAAGAAGCTCCTAAAGCCCTCAACGGCCAAAGTTTGGCGGAACATTTTCATGTCACACGTCAGGTCATTGTGCAGGACATTGCAATTTTGAGAGCCGATGGCGCTCCTATCCTATCTACTAATCGTGGCTACGTCTATAAGCAAATTGATACCAATCCTTATGTCCATAAACTTTTCAAGGTGAAACATGAAGTTGAAGAAATCGGTCAAGAACTCCTTGCTATCGTCGATAATGGAGGACGTGTCCAGAATACTTTGATTGACCATCCCGTATATGGAGAAATTGAAACCTTGCTTAAACTGTCTTGCCGCAGAGATGTTCAACATTTTCTAGAACAAGTCGAGCATTCTGATTTTAGACCTTTATCTGAATTAACAGATGGTGTCCATTACCACCTAGTCGAAGCCGAAACACAACAAGACCTCCACTATATTGAGGAGGCCTTGGACAAGCTAGGATATTTAGTAAAAGACTAGAAGATTTTCTTGTCCCAGCCATCTTCTGTACGATGGCGGTAGAAAAACTCTGATTTGTCAGGAGCTTCCATCATTTCCATCAAGGGTAACATATCATAGGCCAGATCCAAGTTTGGAATCTGGTCTTTTTGTACCCAAGAAACTTCTCCCTCTTCTGAAGATTGAAGAGTTCCAGTAAACTCGGTAGCCTTATAACAAAAGACAATGTAGCGCCCGCCTGTATCCAAAGGCCAGTTCTTGATACCGACCAGTTGAGGATTTTGGATAGTCAACCCTGTTTCTTCATAGATTTCACGAATGACAGACTCTGCGAAAGCCTCGCCATTTTCTACATGGCCTCCTGGAAAGGCATAACCTGACCAGCGATTGGTTTCAGGAGAGCGATACTGCATAACCACGCGCTGAGTTTCGAGGTCTTCAATCAGACAAATGTTTGTTAAAATCGTTAATTGGGAACGGGACATATTTTCTCCTTTAGGTAATATTCTAATCCAACGCCTTGACTTCCAGCATCATATCACGAATCTGAGCTGCTAGTTCAAAGTCAAGCACTTCAACTGCTTCTTGCATTTGTTTTTCTAGTTTCTTGACCAGTTCTTTGCGCTCTTGTTTGTTGAGGCTGTTGATGTCAACTTCCTTGTCCTCTTCCTTAGCAACTGCCTTGGTCACGGCAATCAGGTCACGAATTTCTTTCTTGATTGTCTGAGGTACAATACCATGTTCTTCATTATAGGCCATCTGGATTTTCCGACGACGAGCCGTCTCATCAATGGCTCGTTGCATAGACTGGGTAATCGTGTCCGCATACATAATGACATGCCCTTCACTGTTACGAGCGGCACGTCCAATGGTCTGGATGAGTCCACGCTCGTTACGAAGGAAACCTTCCTTGTCAGCATCGAGAATGGCAACCAAGCTTACCTCAGGAACATCAATTCCTTCACGGAGCAGGTTGATTCCGACCAAGACATCAAAAACACCCAAGCGCAGGTCACGGATAATCTCTGTCCGCTCTAAAGTCTTGATATCCGAGTGCATGTACTTGACCTTAATGCCCATTTCTTTAAAGTAGTCGGTTAAATCCTCTGCCATTTTCTTAGTTAAGGTTGTGATAAAGGTTCGTTCGTTCTTTTCAACACGGGCATTGATTTCACCTAAGAGGTCATCAATCTGTCCCATAGTCGGACGGACTTCCACTTCAGGATCCAAGAGTCCCGTCGGACGAATGATTTGCTCAATCACTGTCTCGGTCTGTTCATTCTCATAGTCACCTGGTGTCGCTGAAACGTAAACAATCTGATGAACATGGCTTTCAAACTCCTCACGACGGAGAGGTCGATTGTCCAAGGCTGACGGCAAACGGAAACCATAATTAACCAGCATTTCTTTACGAGAGCGGTCTCCATTGTACATGCCCTTGATTTGCCCCATAGTCATGTGACTCTCGTCAATCATAATCAAAAAATCATCTGGGAAGAAATCTAAGAGCGTATAAGGAGGCTCACCTTCGCTACGCCCATCCATGTGGCGTGAATAGTTTTCAACCCCGTTAGTATAGCCCATCTCACGCAACATTTCGATATCATACTCTGTCCGCTGTTTCAAACGTTGAGCTTCTAGCAGTTTGCTTTCCTTCTCAAAGACAGCTAACTGCTCTTCCAATTCGGTCTGAATTTTATCAATGGCAACTTCCATGTGGTCATCATTGGTCACAAAGTGAGTCGCTGGGAAAATCGCCAAATGATCCACTTCACCCAACACCTGACCTGTCAGAGCCTCAACTTCACGAATACGGTCAATTTCATCTCCAAAGAATTCTACTCGAAAGGCATGTTCATCACGAGATGCTGGGAAAATCTCCACTACATCCCCACGAACTCGAAATCTTCCGCGTTGGAAATCAATATCATTTCGTTCAAACTGGATGTCAACTAAGTCATTCAAGAGTTTATCACGAGAAATTTCAAGACCTGGACGCAGACTAACGACACTATCAGCGTATTCCTTGGGCGAACCCAAACCATAGATACAAGAGACTGAAGCCACGACAATAACATCATTACGCTCCAAAAGGGCTGAAGTCGCTGAGTGACGGAGCTTGTCAATCTCATCATTGACAGAACTATCCTTTTCAATATAGGTATCGCTAGAAGGGACATAGGCCTCAGGTTGGTAATAATCATAGTAAGACACAAAGTACTCAACTGCATTTTCAGGGAAAAATTCCTTAAACTCCCCATAGAGCTGTCCTGCTAGAGTTTTATTGTGGGCAATGACCAGAGTTGGTTTATTGACTTTGGAAATGACCTGACTCATGGTATAGGTCTTCCCTGTTCCAGTCGCCCCCATCAGAATCTGAGCTTTTTCTCCACCCTCGATATTATCTACCAACTGCTCGATAGCTTGGGGTTGATCTCCTGATGGTTGATATTTTGATACTAGTTTAAATTGATTATCTGTAATACGATTGATCATAAGAATCCTCTCTCCATGTGCTATTCCTATTTTAGCATACTTGTAGAATTTTCACGAAAAAAAGGACGAACCGAAGTCACATTCTTTCATTTTCTTTCTTTAATTGATAGGCGAGATAGACAATCATCAGTAGCAAGACCAGACTTGTCATGACAGAACCTTCAATCCCAAAAGAACCACCTGATATCCAGGCTTGATTGCCTTGTGGTAAAAAGGTCATCAAAGACGTTCCTGACGGTTGACCACTAACTAAAATCCCAAATAAATTTCCCTGAGCAAAATTCCAAGCACCATGAATACCTGCAACACCCCAAACAGTATCTGTTTTGAGAAGGTAAAGAGACATAGCAACTCCGAATAGGAAGAGATTCACTAGAGATAGAGGGGTTAGACCAGAATTGCCCATATGAAGTAGGGTGAAGAATATGCTAGATATGACAACAGCAAGTTTTAAATTGGTTCTTGAGGCCAATTGAGGTAGGAGCCAAGTACGGGCCACCACTTCTTCTGTTGTCCCCTGTAAAATCCAAAATGGAATGGTAAAAATGACAAAGACAAGCGAGTAAGGATTCAAGTGAATAGACTCAAAACGATATTGCCCTAATGCTACTAAACCTAACAAGGTCAGAAGAAAAAGTGCCAAACCTAGACCAAAGCCTTTAAGAAGATTGCTGAAGAAATTCTCTCTATAAAATCCCAAGGTTCGAATAGGCCTTTTCTCAATTTTTCTAGTCCATCTGAATACAGTGTTGAGAACAAAACCAAAGGACAGCAATTCTAAAATTAAACGAAAGTCACTTGTTTTATCCGTCAAGCTCACCAGCAAGTTTTGGAAGTAGCTTGCAAGATTTTGACCAGCCTCTCCAAAATTTCTAGCAAGGCCGACGAGAGCTAACAAGCTAATACCATACAAAGTATATGCAACAAACTCTCCTATAAAGACAAAAACAAAGGCTAACAAGGGGCTTGTGTAGAGGTTTAACCGCATTTGAGAAGCTTGGAAGTCTTTAAAAATTCTTTTGTTCTTCATATCTCCGTCCTCTTTTCTTCTATTATTACTATTATTATAGCACTTTGTGGTAGCAGTTCAAGAAAGAAATAAAGGGGCTTTTATGTTATATCTTCTGACATAAAAGCCCCTAGATTTGCATTTTTTAGTTTTTTCTGATATAATGGGAAAATATTCGGAAAAGGAGACTAAAAATGAAGAAAAAATTTCTAGCATTTTTGCTAATTTTATTCCCAATTTTCTCATTAGGTATTGCGAAAGCAGAGACGATTAAGATTGTGTCTGATACCGCCTATGCACCTTTTGAGTTTAAAGATTCAGATCAAACTTATAAAGGAATTGATGTTGACATTATCAACAAAGTCGCTGAGATTAAAGGATGGAACATTCAGATGTCTTATCCTGGATTTGACGCAGCGGTAAATGCGGTTCAAGCTGGTCAAGCTGACGCTATCATGGCAGGGATGACAAAGACGAAAGAACGTGAAAAAGTTTTCACCATGTCTGATACTTACTATGATACAAAAGTTGTCATTGCAACTACAAAGTCACACAAGATTAGCCAGTATGACCAATTAAAAGGTAAAACTGTTGGTGTTAAAAACGGTACTGCCGCTCAACGTTTCCTTGAAAGTATTAAGGATAAATATGGCTTTAGCATTAAAACATTTGACACTGGTGATTTGATGAACAACAGCTTGAGTGCTGGTGCCATCGATGCCATGATGGATGA
>CAUQZY010000038.1:0-16389 GCA_963522395.1 uncultured Streptococcus sp. | reverse complement strand
CCAAAACCAATTTATTTAATAAACGGCTGAGTTCTGTTCTCTCAGACTCTGTTAAGATACTCTCCATCTCTTCCTTAACCCTGATGTGCTGCAGAGGGGGATTCCACACTAACTGCTCCTTGGCATACTTCGTAGCCTCTACCAACACTTCCCGCTGATTTTCAGGATTGCGATGACGCTCAACCAAACCTTCCTTTTCTAAAATCTTGAAATGTCGTGTCAAGGCAGCCTGATCAATCTTCAAACGCTCCTGAACCGCTATTTGGTTACAGGGAGAATGCTTCAGCAAAAATAATAAAATCTGATACCGTGTCAAACTAATCCCAAGTCTTTTTTCAAACAATTGCGTACTCGCTTGCTCAGACAAGCGGAGTTGATAAAGCAGATCTTGAATCTCTATCATTTCTTTCTCCTTTATATTGATTTATCAATAGTTGACTTATCAAGTAAAATAAATTGCAAGAATCATACTTGAAATATTACAAAATGCTGACTATCCATTCTCCATTCAAATTGACAAAGAAAAAAACGAACGAGACTTACTTCCTATCACGAAAGCTAGATCTCATTCGTCAAAATGATATTACCAAGTCAGGTTTATCCATTCATTGAAACGTGAACGTGGTCATAGTGATTTTCTGTCACGCTACCACGGTCTGGCATTGGGTTCCAAGTATTAGCTGGTCCATATTTGCTATCGAATGGAGCATAGAAACGTTGTTTCCAAATAATGTAACTAATTCCACGGCTGGCCATATTTTGAATAGCGTATTCCGCAATCTTATCCCCTAGTTCTGAGCTTTCTGGTACCATAAAATCGATAGCCAAACCTTTTCCGTGATCTCCACTGTCTCCTGGACGGTAACCACTAAAGGATGTGATGCCAAACAAGTTGGCGATTTCTTCTTTAAAGGCAGCTGTTTGTGGTTGGAGGCCTGCATTTTCAGATTTCGCTACCGCAAGTCCAGCATAATCGGGCGCAGCTGGAGCTGCGTAAGTTGTTGAAACTGTTTTCTTCTCTTCTGGTTGATAAGTAGAAACTGCTGTTGTAGCTTCTTTTGATGAGGCTTCTTTTACTTCTTCTGAACTTGTTGCAGTTGTTTCTATTGCTTTTTCTTCTACTGGAGTTGTAGTTGTTTCCACTGTTGGCTCAGACTGAGGGCTTGTTTCTGTTTCCTCTTTCTCAGCTGAAGTCGTTGCCTGAGGAACTGCTTCTGCAACTGGACTAGTTGTTTCGGCTGTTTGCTTCTCTGAAACAGAATTTCCTGTAGATGGCGCGACTTCTTCTGAAGCAGTCACTGTCTCTGTAACTTCTGAACTGGATGCTACTTCTTTTGTACTTGTAGTTTCTACCGCTTTTGGAGCTTCTGCAATTGGTTGAGAAAGATCTGCAACTTGAACAGTTTGATCATCAACGGTTACTTGATTGGTTGTCAAATCTGCTGTCGCAGTTGTCACTTCCTCACTAGAGTCTGCTTGAGGAGTTTGAATTTCAACTTCCGTTACTTCTTCTGCTTCATTGACAGTCGTTGTCAAAACAGTTTCTGGGAAAATCAAGTCCATATTAGTGATTTTATTCAAATTCGCAAGAACTGTGACATCTACACCCAAGGCTTCTGCAATGGTGCTCAAGGTATCACCATATTGAACGGTATAACTTGTTTTGTTGTCCGTTTTAGTCAAATCGTTTTGGATTTGCTCAACACTACGTGCAGTCCAAAGAACTTCTTCTGCTTGAGTTGCCAATACTGGGGCAAATGACAAGGCTACTGTTGAGGCTAATAATATTCTTTTCTTCATTCTTTCAAATTCCTTTCAAATGAGTACCTGTCTATCATAACACAAAAAATGCAGAAAAAAAGCCCTCTCGGGCCTATTTAACAGAACTGTCTATTCCTTGTAACAAACTCGATTACTTGAAATAGTTTGTTAGGTCTCTGTCACAAAATTGACACAATCTTTTTATCGCTCAGCCTCAAAAAAATGGGAGATATCTGCTAACGCTTGAATCCTGTGATTACCTTCATAAGACGACTCTAAAAAGTTGAGACTTTGAATCCCACTATTCTGGGTAAATTCCACATCCAGAGTCCGATCCCCTATATAATAGGTGTTATCAGGATTCAGCTGATACTTGTCTAGCAAATATATAGCCGCTTCTGGACTTGGCTTCCGCGCAAAGCCACTCTGACTGGTTAAAATCTCTGTGAAATAGGATTCCAACCCCAAGTCTCTGAGAATAGCAAAAGCATTATCTCCCTTATGAGTGTAGACAAACTGCTGAATCCCTGTCTCGTCTGCCCAACCCAACATCTCACGCGCACCTGGCATCAAAACTACCTGAGCATTCTTCTCAGCCAAACTCTGGGCACGCACCTGATTTAGCACTTCCACATCCAGTTTTCTCTCTTCTGCCACCTGCTCCAGTAAATCTTGCACAGAAAACTTGAGGATAAACTCTCTCACCTGCTCCTTATCATAAGGAATAGAAAACTGAGCAAAAGTTTCCTCAATCCCTGACAAAATCGCTTCGTAAGAGTCCAATAAAGTCCCATCTAAATCCCAAATAAAAGCTGTTTTTTGCATCTCCTATCCTTCCAAGCTCATATAACGCTGGTAACGGTAACGTAGAAATAACCAACGAAAACCATTATCCAAAAGGGTTCCGGCCCAAATACCGAGCAAGCCCCAACCAAGCACAATCCCCATCAGATATCCTGTTCCAATGCGGATACACCACATTCCTATACTTGTCGCATAAAAGGGAAGCCGAGCATTGCCCAAACCCTGCCAGACTGCTGTATAGATGACTGTTCCTATCGTCATAGGAGTACCAAGTAGTGAAAAAAGTGTCACTAGCACACTAGCCTCCACCGCTAGAGAATCAGTCGTATAGAGATGAGTTAGTGGTATACCCAAAGCATAGATACTGAAGGTCAAGGGTAACATGAGAAGCAGAGAAAGCCAAAAGGTTTGCTTGCTCAAACTAGCTACTCTTTCCCAATTATCCTCTCCAACTGCTCGAGCTACCAGCATGACCGTTGCCGTAGCAACGCCAAAGGCAGGCATGTAGTTAAACTGGGTCAAGACTTCTCCGATTGCATTTCCAGCCACTGCCTCCGTTCCAAAAGAAACGACCAAGGCAATGATCACGACATCTCCAGCCCGCATCATAAGCCGCTCTCCAGCTGCTGGCAAAGCTAAGGTCAATAGTTCCTTATCTAAACCAAAAGTCGGTTTCTCAAAAGGCAGCTTTAATTGCGACCATAAAATCACAAGACCTACCAAACGAGACAGAATTGTCCCCCAAGCAACACCAGCTATCCCCGTATCCAGTACAAAAATAGCTAGACTGGAAAAGAGAATATTCAAAGCATTTGACAAGAGACTAACATAAAGAGGCAGGCGTGGATTATGCGTTGCACGAATCAAGGCACCCAGACTGGTCATCAAGCCCAAAAGAATAATCGATCCACCTACCAAGGATAGGTAGAGTCCACCACTCTCAGCTACATCTCTCTCCGTCCCCAAAAGTCCTATCATCTCTTTCCCAGCGAAGATGGACAAAAATCCTAAAAGGAAACTTAATAGTAAGGTAATCTTCAAGGCCTCAGTCACATGATAGGCTATCATAGATTGATTCTTCTGCCCCAAACTTTTTGAAATAACACTGGAAATAGCAGCTCCCAGAGCGATGAAAATCGCCTGATAAATCGTGATAATATTGCCAGCTACTGATACACCCGAAATGGCTATCAATCCTAAATGAGCAACCAAATAACTGTCCACCATCCCCATGAGCATCTGCAAAAAGTTTTCGCCCATAGCTGGCAAGGCAATATTAAGAATGTCTTTATTTTTCTTAAACAATCCGTCCTCCTGATGAAAAGAAACTCAGTTGGCTTCCCAACCGAGTTTACTCCTTCTGTCTTAAAGTCCTAGATAAGCCTCAACCGCTGCTTGCATATCAGCAGCTGCCACTGTTGTCTTGTGACGAACAGGAGCTGTTTCAAGCCCGTCAACTGCTGGCGGCACTGCCACTCCTGAAATATCATGTAATTGAGCCAAGGCTTCAAAGTCAGTTAAGCCAACTTTCCCTGTTATAGCTTCTACTGCAACCACTGGGAACTTGTATGGACTAGCTGTTGATGCAATTATTGTCTTAGTCGCATCGCCAGTAGCAGATTGGTATTTCTTATAAACTGCTGAGGCAACCGCCGTATGTGGATCCTCGATATAAGAATCTGACTCATAAACACGCTTGATTTCTGCTGCCGTTTCTTCCTCAGTCGCATATTCAGCTGCAAAGAGGTCAAGAATCTCTGTATCAAAATTAGTCAACTCATATTGACCTTGGCTATTCAAGGCATTCATAAGTTCAGCTGTCTTTTCAGCGTCATTTCCCAAAAGATGGAAAATCAAACGCTCCAAGTTTGAAGATACCAAGATATCCATAGATGGACTAGTTGTTACTTTAAACTCACGTTTCTTATCGTAAACACGTGTCTTGAAGAAGTCTGTCAAAACATTGTTGTCATTTGAAGCACAGATTAATTTACCAACTGGTAGACCAATTTGCTTAGCATAAAAGGCAGCCAAGATATTTCCAAAGTTTCCTGTTGGTACTGTGAAGTTGACATGTTCACCAGCCACAATCTCACCAGTTTTAACAAGCTGAGCGTAGGCATAAACATAGTAGACAATCTGTGGCACCAGACGACCAATATTCATCGAGTTAGCAGATGAAAATTGTAACTTGTTGGCCGCTAATTTTTCACGAAGGGCCACATCGTTAAACATATGCTTCACATTTGTTTGCGCATCGTCAAAGTTACCATCTATAGCGATAACATGAGTATTGTCACCAGTCTGAGTGGTCATTTGCAACTCTTGTACCTTGCTGACACCATCCTTTGGATAAAAGACGATAATCTCAGTACCAGGTACATCTGCAAATCCTGCCATAGCAGCTTTCCCAGTATCACCAGATGTCGCTGTCAAAATGACAATCTTGTTCTCCAAACCATGCTTCTTAGCTGCTGTCGTCATAAAATATGGCAAGATAGACAAGGCCATATCCTTAAAGGCAATCGTTGAACCATGGAAAAGCTCCAAGTTATATTGCCCATCTAATTTCACTAATGGTGCAATAGCTGGAGTATCAAATTTGCTATCGTAAGCATTGTTGATACAGTAGTCCAACTCCTCAGCTGTAAAGTCATCTAAAAATGCTGACAAAACTAACTTAGCAACTTCCTGATAAGAAGCATCTTTCAATTTGTCAAAGTCCAAATCTACCTTTGGATAAGTAACCGGTGTAAACAAACCACCGTCCGTCGCCAAACCTTGCAAAATAGCTTGGCTGGCAGTTACTGTATTGTTGGCATCACGCGTTGATTGATAAACTAATGTCATTACTCTCTATCCTTTATCTATAGTCTCTTCCATTATATCATGATTTTTCAGAAAATTCTCCCTTTATAAGAAAAATTATAGGCCCAATTCTTCTTTCAAAGGCTGTAAGTAGATCGTTTCTTGCTTATTTCTCATCTCCAGTCCTTCCTCAGCTAGCAGGAGTAAGTCTTTGGAAATTTCAATAATCGCAGTTTCTTCCTCATCTGTAAGCTTCTTCTTAGAAAATTGCCGTCTTAAAAACTTATAATTTCGCCCAAATTCTTTAAAGAAAGGTGCTGTTTCTAAGTAAGCTTCTAACTTATCTAAATTAACTAATAATCCCAAGTGAAATACAGCAGAAGCGAAGGTTTTATCTAGAGGCTGAGTACACACACTACGAAACTCAACTGTTCCTCGAGTCGTTAAGTCTTGGTACTGGTAACTACGATGAGTTTCAAAGTCTTTCTCTTGAGGGTAAATAAGAACCTCATCCCCATTAAGATCAAATGCTTGGATTTCAGGTGTAGTCAGGTACTCGCTTGCCTGAATCGGATAAAAATAATAGGTTTGTCCATCACGTTCCGCAGTAAAAATTGCAGAATGATCTAGATAATCAAAAAAATCATCCTCATCTTTAAAGAGTCTAGCATTGACCCCGACGTTCTCTGGATAGATACCATGCATCGATTCTTCCCAGAAAATATCCCTTGAAATTTTCGTATCCCAATCCGCACCCGAAAACTCAGAGTTTGCAAATAAATAAGCCTTTACTGCTTCAATTTGGGTAAAAGCATTAATCACTCGTAAGTAGTTAGATTTTGAAACATCCAGCTGTACCTGACTCCCACAGATAAAAGCACCATATTCAGGGAAATGATGTAACTCTGATTTAGTCACATTTCTACTCAAATTCAAATAGTCCATCAACATCTGATAGCGTGGATAAGCCACTGGACAATTCTCATTTTTATCCCAGTCAGGATGAATACCGCAGCCAACGATAGCATGATTGGATTCGCCTAATTTTCTCTGAATTACATCCATATAATTATTAAAACGATTTTCGACCTCCTGAATTGTTTCGGCCTTACCAAATGCAAACTCAATCGTTGTATAGGAAACTTCAAACAAAATAGCATCCTGACTTATCGGATCTACTAACTGGATAGGATTGGCAAAATCATCTACCTTTTCAACATCGAAATCCAAAGCAGAAACTAAATATCGGAATAATTCCTTGATAACTTCAACATCTGCAGTATCCCCTTCCAAGTTTACAACAGGATATTCCAGCTCAATCCCGACAAACAATTCAGGATTTTCTTTGATATTTTTCAAATACCGATGCTTTAATAAATCGATAGAACGAGACATACTTCCCTACACTTTCATAATAAATTTTAAATAACTATTATTATACCAAAAATAATACAAAAAGGAACGAAGATTTATCAACGTTCCTTAACTCTATACTATACCGGCGGCCGGGGTCGAACCGGCACGTCCTTGCGGACACTGGATTTTGAGTTGAGTGTTCAAGATTTTATATCTTTATAAATCAGCATAATCAACGTTATAAAAAACCATTTATATTGTTTGAAAAAACAAAATTTTGATTTTTAGTAACTTTTTAGGAACGGAATTTTTTTAATCTTTCTTTTATATCTCTACTCAATTTGTTCAGTTCTTCATCGTTACACAGTTCTTCACCATAGAATTTGCTGAATGTAAATAACCTTATAACTTCTTGGTAGCCTTCTTCAGTATTCTCATCAAGTAATTTTAGATAATCTTGAAAATTTCTAATTGCTTTTTTCTTCACAGCTTCAAAGTCTTCATCTTCAGCAACTGAATAATTGACTGGTCGCCACTCTTTGACGGTTTGAATTGTGTCATTCCAAAATTCCATTTTATCTCACTTTTCAATTATTATTTTACTCTGGGTTGAAAACGAGAATTTTTCCAACGGACTATAGATACCTTTTATCTCCACTATTTTATTCTTATATCCTTCAAATATCTCTTCCACCTGCTGATTAGTATAATCATAATTAGGTTTATAAGCAGTATTTGCTATTGAGTTCATTGTCCCAAATACTTTACTAACTCTTGATTCAGCAATTTCTCTAAAATTATCGTTTTTTTCATTCTCCAATTTTGGAGATAAAAAATGAAATGAGGATGATAAATTACGTTTTTTTTCATAAAATTCTGTTCTTGAATTTGAATATTCTAAAAAAAATTTTTTTATTTCATTTCCTTTATCTAATAATTTTAAAAACAACTCATTAACTTCTTCATCACTATATTCATAATATCTTTTATTTGATAAATTTCCTATTAGTGACAATGTTTTATAAACTTGTGTCATTCTTCTTTCTACTACAATAACAAAATTATTTGCTCTATCTACTGTTGTCATATTGTTCCTCCATCTAACCATTATAGCATCGCAAGTCTTTTTTGTCTATTTTTTTAAAATAAACGGTCTATTTAAAAATATTAGACAAAAAGACCGTATTTTTCTTGACATAGTGGATACGATATGCTAAGATATCATCAACAGGTAAATAATTGCCTCTAACACCGTGTAGAAAGGAGAATTTGTCATGACCCCAGAAGAACAAATGGCATTAGAGTATTTTTATGAAGAGATGGACGCCTATTATTGTGAGGAAGAACAAGGCGAGATTTTTGATTGATACGAGAATTAAATCATATCTATAGTTTCTCAGGATAATTGGTAAACTATATTTGCAAGATACTACATTTATACACAAAAAGGAGAAGATAAATGAATATTGCAAGAGCCTCACCCAGAGTAGAGACTAATTGAAACAATAATACACATATTTGATTTTGAAAGGAAATATTGTTATGAATTCAAAAAAAATAGTTCCAAGAACTAAAACTCATACCTTTGATGATGTTATCGAACAAGGGTATTGTCATAGGCTGTCAAGATATGTTCCTGATGCAGTTGTTGGAGGTGCCTACAAATATGATTCAACAGATGCATTACCATATGCGAAAAAACTTAAAAATACACTATATGGGAAAAATTTATCTGTCAAGTATTTAGCAAGTTTGTTGGATATGTGGGATATAGCATGTCAATTATTTCATACGGTAACAGGGACATGTTTAGCGGATGACATCTTTAATTCTACGAAAATTTATAGTGAATTGTATTTTTACAATACTAATACTTCTGATTTTATTACAGATGAGATTATTGACCTTGTTAAAGAAAAACATCGTTCATATTCTAGAAAAGCAGATGAAGGTACCATTTTATCAGTTGAGCATGAGTTTGATATTAACCCCGATATCTACTATTATATTATAGGCAAATTGGGTTGGAAAAGAGTAAAACACAATTACCTAGTTAAGGCTCTTGCAGGGGCATTATCTTAAGTTTAATCTAGGGGAGTACCTTCCCTTTATATCTTATACTCTTCGAAAATCAAATTCAAACTTCGTCAGCTTCACCTTGCCGTACTTAAGTACAGCCTGCGGCTAGCTTCCTAGTTTGCTCTTTGATTTTCATTGAGTATTAAAAAGAAAGGAATTGCATCATGAAGAATCTCTATAAATATCTTTTTTATTTGTTCTTTATTGGATTTGCTTGCACATTATATTATGTGTTGTTTTTAACAAATGTCTATTCTCCTATCTTTGAAGCTATTTCAATATTGATGGGTATTACGATTATTATCTTTTTGATTATTTGTATAGATATGATGGCTTCCCCTGCTGGAGAGGAGGATGCAAAAAATGAGAATGTTAAATCAAACAATTCGTGTGAAGAGTAAATACCCTTACTTGATTCGTCCCCGAAATATTACAATTCTAAGATTGTTTATCCAAATTTTTGTCTTTTTACTCTTAATATCTTCGTGGATTGCAGTAATCCCATTTATTGCACGTCTAGTCTTTTCCATGTTTTTTATAAGTCTTCTTTTTTTAGTAGAGAGGTTCTTTCATTCTGATGTTATAGAAAAATTGAGAAACAAGCTCAATATCAGAGAAGCTTTGTTTTACATGTTAATTAGTTTAAATTTATATGATGATATAGATAATGAAGTAGTAGATACAGCAGTTTTATATTTTGACGTTTCTGAGGATGACAAGGTTATTATCTGTGTCCCATTATTTGGGAATCGTTATCTGAAAACCTTGAAAAATTTAGAGGAATATTTATGCCCTACTTTAGGCTTGCCGTTGTTGTCTAAGAAAGAAGAAATAGATAAAATAGTATACGTGTTAGGGCAGAAAGAAGAAATAGAACAATATGTTTTTAATAGTAACACATTAACAAGAGAATTTTTTAAAGATATTCCTAGTCCAATAATCAAGCTGTCAAATACACAGAAATTTAGTCTAAAGTCCAACACTAACCTAGGTATATATGGAAGAACGGGGACAGGCAAAACAATAGCTCTGCAATGGTACTTATTTAACGCACTGGCTAAAGGTTGTGGTATTGCTGATAATACTTATTTAGGCATAGTAGATGGTAAGGCAGCTGACTTGTATCGTATTGGTGAACTTCTTCACGAAGAACTGGGAGAACAAGTGGCAGTAGGCTCTTCACCACAAATGCTTGCCCAATTATCGAGAAAATTCATTGAAAATATGGATGCAAGATTTAAAATTATCAAACAGAATAGTTCATTGAATGCTGACATTTATGAGCTAGATGAGCTGGGATTGGTACCTAATTTTTTGTTCGTTGATGAACTCGCTTCTATTCGTGATAGTTGTGGCTCTACGAAACAAGGTAGAGAAACATGGAATGAAATTCTACAAAATTTAGGCTTGATTGCACGCAAAGGACGGCAGGCAGGTTGCCACCTAGTCCTATCTACTCAAGACCCTAATGCCGAAAACATCCCCGTTGAATTGAGGAATCAAATTTCAGCAGTTTTATACCTTGGTGCCCCAGGGGCTGATAGATTGAAGATGGCTTTTAGCATGTGCGAATTAGAAAACGTTCCTACAGTTTCAGATAGAAAAGGGGAAGCATTATTTTATGCTGATGGGCTTAATACAGTAGAGCCAGTGCTAACATTTGTACCATTTGTTGATTTAAAAACTAAACAAGAGTTTTTAAGGGTAGTTAAAAATATACTGCCAAACTACTAATGACGGTATTTTTCTCTGTTGGAATAGGAATTCTTTTCAATAGAGAAAAATAGCCAACCGACTGCATTGCAGGAGGTAAGAAAGAAAGGAATTTATCATGAAATTAAATGATTTTTTGAAACCATCGCTACTAGGCAATCGCTTCTTTGCCGTGAAAGGGTATACAGAAGTATTAGACAGAGAGACTAATAAGCCCGTAGCTTTAAGACTTAACGTGTCAATTCAAGACGAAAACTCAGATTTTTTTATGGAGATGATACAAGTCAAAGTAAATACATTATCCCCTACTGCTTCTGTTCAAGAGATGGCGAATAATAAAACTTGTCCTGTTAGTCTTAAAGATTTAAACGTAGGGCAATTCAATGGAAATTTGTGGTTTGCTTGTTCTGATGTTTTACCTGTAACAAAATAGCTAAGATTAGATAATATATAAAGGAGTTTTACAATGCAAACTTTTAACTACGATGATTTTAAGAATGAAAAGGGGATTGTTTCATTTTCTGAAGCAGAACAAATCTATTCTAGTCTCCTTAATTCCTCCAATCAACTTGATAAAGAATTTCAAGAAGAATGGACAACATTTGTGCTTCTATGCGTAGAGTATGCCTCTGCACGTGGTAAATGGCTCACACTCTCAAGAGAAGAAAAACTTGCCAACGATGAATCTAGAACTGTTATTCACAATAAACTTATTTATCAACTAAAGATTTTAAAAGGTTTAGCAAGTGAACAAGGCAATGATGTTGCTTGGTTTGAAAAATTTAACGATGACAGAAAACGTATTGGGGACTTTGCTTGCTATGTGGCATATATCTATGCCTTAAATGCTCGATAGACAATTAGAGGACATTATGGCTATATATTACTCTATGTCTGATATTCAATGTGTTATAACTTAATTCTGTCCTTATACTAATATCAAAAATAAAGAGGGAAATCTATATTATGAAGACATTATTAATTGGCGACTTACATTTGAAATCTCAACTAATCTTACCCATTGTTGATAAGATTATCCAAACACATAATATTAAGAGAATCATTTTTCTTGGTGATTATGTTGATTTGCATGGTCAAACTAAAAATATCCAACTTTATGCCAAAGACCTCACTTTTTTATACTCTTGGAAAATAGACAAAGAGCAAAACGGAATAGATGTAATTAATCTTATAGGTAATCATGATGCTTATTATTTACTGGGAGAACAAGCCCCTTTCTCAATTCAAAATTTAGAAGTGTTTTTCGCAGTTAAAGAATTGTTGCAGAATTTGAAATTACAAATAGCTTATCAACTAGATGATTATTTAGTCAGTCACGCTGGTTTCAATCTGATATTTGACCCAAAAGAATGGCATTTTAACCTCTATACCAAAGAGCATGAAGAAGAATTAGATATTCTAGCTTATACAATAGGACCAATGCGTGGTGGGAAAGCTCTTGGGGGTTCTCCTTTATGGGCACATTTTAGAGAATTAGAACTGCTTCCCAACCAAGACTTTCCTAAACAAATTGTTGGACATACCCCTAAAGAATTTATTGATATTTCTAAAAATGTTATTGGTATAGATACTTTTTCATTGTATATTGACAAAGATAATAAATATCAATTTATTGGTAACGGTGATTTGCTAGTTTATGACCAAGGACATTTTGAGGTCATTTCAACAGACTGGGCAACAGACAAAATATTAAAACAATTACCACAAATTTAATAGCTACTTCTCATCATGTACCTAAGCAAAACTGCCGACAAGCAGTCGGCAAGCTGGAAGTGTGTTTAGCGGAGCGGTGCTTAGGATCACATGATAGAAGTAGGGAGGAGCTTTGCTCCTCCTAGTTTATTTATTATATAGACAATCTTTTGGCGAAAACTATAATAAGGGTGCATTTTTTTATGACTAATTATAATAAAAAAATTATTCGCACCGCTTCCTATATCGAGATTTGGGAATATGAAAAGCCAATATTTTCAAAAGGAAAATCCATTCTAGATACTAATACTGAAAACAAGGAAAAATCACAACGTAGAACATTTGATGAACTTACACCTGAAGAACAAGAACAACGTCTGGAGCGTATGAAAAAAACTCGCTTAGAAGCAAAGTGGAACTTATTACGCTTAGTTGATTGTAATTATAATGACAATACTTCATTTCTAACCCTGACCACTAAAGAAAATATTAGCGACAGAAACCACTTCAAAGACTTACTAAAAACTTTTATAAAACGCTTTAACTACCACATCTTTAATACCAAGAAAAGTAAATTAAAATATTTAACAGTATTAGAAAAGCAAAAACGTGGAGCATGGCATGCTCATATTCTGCTTTTCAGCGTTCCTTATGTACCACACCGTCAACTCTTGGAACTTTGGGGACATGGAGCAGTACGAATAAATAAAGTTGATGTAGACAGCAAAGAAAATCGCGGTCGATATGTCACAAAGTATTTTGAAAAAGGGATTGGACAAGAATTGTTGGAAAACTTCGGAAAGCAAGCCTATTTTTCATCACGCAACTTAAAAAAGCCTGATGAAGATAGATTTTATACTTATGAAGATTTTAATTATGATAGTTCAGTCGTACTATATGAAACGGAATACATTAGTAAAGTCTATAAAGACGGTCAGTATTTCGATAATCATGTAAAGTATAAGAAAATAAAACTAGATGAATAAAGGAGTAAGTTACATGATAGCAACTGTTACTAAGAATGACCTAGTTGCCCTTGGTTTTTCTGAAGGCACATCGAAACGTATTATCCGCCAAGGGAAAGAGCTACTGATAACACGAGGCTTTACAGTCTATCAGAATAAACGAATTGGTACTATACCTGCTACTATTGTAAGCGAATTACTCGGTTTTGATGTTCAAAACAGTACCCTCAAGGAGTAAAATATGGCAATTAGAAAAGGTAAAGACGGTAATTGGATAGTTGATATTAGCAACGGTTTTGACCCAATAACACTAAAGCAACGTAGAATTGTCAGAAAGGGCTATAAGACGAAAAAAGAAGCTATTGAGGCAGAACACTACTTACGAAGTGTAGAGTTAAAAGAACGCTTCTATGGGGCTAAAATAACTATCCCCATACTATATGAACTACTAAAGGAAGAAGATAGTATAAATCATCGAAAAGCAAGCTATATCAATACACAAGATAATAATTACAACAAACACATCAAAGATTATTTTTCTATGGTAGATAATGTCGGAAAACTAACCTATGAAGACATCTACCAATTTAGAGAACATCTTAGGCAAAAAGTAGCTAAAAATTCTGATAAACCGTTAAGCACAAATACTATCAACAAAATCATGATTTTACTCAAAAAAATTTTTGATGTTGGTTTGCGAAAAGGCTATTACTCCTCCAATCCAGCAAAATTGATAAAAAAGTTGCCAATTGAAAAAACAAAAATGCAATTTTGGACAGTCAAAGAATTTCAGAAGTTTTTGACACTATTTGAACCCGAAGAATACAATATCAAACTACTCTTTACTGTTCTATTCTTTACAGGATTAAGACTTGGGGAAGCTCTTGCCCTAACATGGCAAGACATCGACTTTTCAAGTAATACAATTCATATCACGAAATCTGTCTATGTTAATAAAGGAGTAACTCATATCAGCACAACAAAAACTAAAGCAGGAACAAGAAGAATTGTCATCAATAAAAAATTAAGCCAAGAATTACAAGATTGGGAAAAGCAACAAAAACATCTATTAGAGCAATTTACCAACAATAGCCTAACATTACAAGTGTTTCAAAATAGTCCTATCACAATTACAAAAAATGCAGTTGAAAAACAATATAAGAAAATACTTGAACGTGATAGCACACTAAAAAAGATACGCATACACGATTTTAGGCACTCACACGCTTCCCTGCTGATTAACCAAGGGGAAGATTATCTAGTTGTAAAAGAGCGACTAGGACATGCTTCTATAACAACCACGATTGATACCTACTCTCACTTGTACCCAAGTAAGCAAAAGGATTTAGCTGATAAACTAGATGAATTACTATAAAGTAATTGAGTTTTATAAATGGAAAGTTTATAATTAAATCATGGATACATCACAAGCAATAAAAGCACATGAAGTAGCTAAAAAAGCACACTTTGGACAAATTGATAGAGCAGGAATTGACTACATTAAACACCCTGAAACAGTAGCTAGTTTTGTCGCAACTGATGAAGAGAAAGCTGTCGCCTATCTACATGATGTAATTGAAGATACTTCACTAACCCTACTAGACCTAAAAAAGGAAGGTTTTTCAAAAAATATTATAGAAGCCGTCGATATACTCACAAAGAAAAAAGGACAAGATTATCAATCTTATCTCAATCTAGTAAAGAAAAATGAACTCGCTAGAGTTGTAAAGTTAGCGGATTTACGGCATAATTCAGATTTAACAAGACTACCATTAATTACTGAAAAAGACTTAGAGAGAAATAAGAAATACAGTTCTGCTATTAGATTTTTAAGAGCAAAGAAAAAAAGTTAGTAACTAAACTATAAAATTTTATAAAGAGAAAACAAAAGACAAGGCTTATAAACTTTGTCTTTATTACTATACTGGCGGTCGGTCTCGAACTGGCACATCCTTGCAGATACTACAATTTTATTAAAATAAATAACTATAAAAAGTGAAATTTTTTATTGAGAAACTTTTAGACTAGGAGTATAATGTATCTAAAATAACTATTAGGTGGTTGTTATATGAATAATGTTGTTACTACACAAATTTCTATTCAACTTAGTCAAGAGTTAAATTCTTTATTAAATGCTATTGTTGAAGAAAATAATACAACAAAGACTGACTTTATTAGACAAGCTGTTATAGAGAAAATTGAAGATATATATGATATTAAGGTTGCTGATGAAGCTTATAAAAAATGGGTTGAATGTGGCAAAAAGACTTTCTCACATGAAGAAATGATGAGGCGCTATGGCTAAAATATACGCAATATCTGATATACATGGGCACTACAATGAGTTTATTAAATCTATCAATAAAATAGATTTATCTGATAAACAAAGTCGACTTATCTTACTTGGAGACTACATTGACAATGGTTCTCAATCTTTTCAAGTTATTTCCAAAATAATTGAACTTGAGGAACTTTCTCCTAATCAAATTATCACTCTATTAGGAAATCATGAAGAATGGTTTTATGATTGGTTGATTTTAGAAAAGCCTACTTCTTCTGCATTTCCAGAAACAATAAAAAGCTTCTTCTCTCCAGAGGAATTGAACTATATTTTTAAATCGAATGCTAACAACTTTGAAACAGGTGTTAGAAATGAAATTAAAAATAATATCAAATTTAATCCATTTATAAACTGGTTTAAAAAACGATATAGGGATAAACGCTATTATGAAACTGATACCCAAATTTTTGTTCATGCTGGCATTGATGAAGAAGCAGGAAAGTTTTGGAAAGAACTAACGAGTTCAGAGATATTTACAAACAAATTTCCTATTACCACTGGTAGATTTCATAAAGCTATTATTTCGGGCCATATTGCTTCTTCGGAAGTAGCTAAAGATAGAAGATACCTGGGTAAGATTTACTATGATAGTAAAAGTCATTACTTTATTGATGGAGAGGTAACGAATAGCAAAACAATACCTGTTCTTTGCTATGATACAATTACCCAAAAATATCACTTTCTATAACTTTTAATCATGTGCTTTTATATGAAATTAGTAATTATTAGTAACAATTTCAAGAAATTTATTATGACATAACAAAAAGACAAGGCTTAGAAACCTTGTCTTTTCAACTATACCGGCGGCCGGGGTCGAACCGGCACGTCCTTGCGGACACTGGATTTTGA
>CAUQZY010000037.1:0-16544 GCA_963522395.1 uncultured Streptococcus sp. | reverse complement strand
TCCGTTTTTTGAAGTTTTCAAAGTTCCGAAAACCAAAGGCATTGCGTTTGATAAGATTGACGATTTTCTCTTTGTCCTTTAGAAAGGTTTTAAAGACAGTCTGAAAAAGAGGATGAACCTGCTTTAGATTGTCCTCAATGAGTCCGAAAAATTTCTCTGGTTCCTTATTCTGAAAGTGAAAAATCAAGAGCTGATAGAGATTATAGTGATGTTTCAAGTCTTCGGAATAGCTCAAAAGCTTGTCTAGGATTTCTTTATTGGTCAAGTGCATACGAAAAGTAGGGCGATAAAAACGCTTATTACTGAGTTTACGACTATCCTGTTGAATGAGCTTCCAGTAGCGCTTGATAGCCTTGTATTCATGAGATTTTCGCTCAAACTGATTCATGATTTGGACACGCACACGAATTATAGCACGATTTAAGTGTTGGAGTAAAACAGTTCAGTGAACTGTTTAAGCCTAAGTTTAGAAATATAATAACGAAGGGTGAAAGCGATCTAGCATGATTTTAGCGTTTGGGAGTGAAACAGTCTGGGAGACTGTTTCAGCCTGAGCCTAGAAATTCGAAAGCGAAGCTGTTTAGCCAAGTCGTAGTAAGGGCTAAACATATCCATAGTAATGATTTTCACCTGACAACGAACAGCGCGATTGTAGCGCAGAAAATGATTTCTTATTATAGCTTGTGTTCTACCTTCAAGAACAGTGATGATATTGAGATTGTCAAAATCTTGCGCAATGAAACTCATTTTTCCTTTTGTAAAGGCATATTCGTCCCAGGACATAATCTGTGGAAGGCGAGAAAAATCATGCTTAAATTGAAAGTCATTGAGTTTGCGAATGACAGTTGAAGTTGAAATAGACAACTGATGAGCAATGTCGGTCATAGAAGTCTTTTCAATTAGCTTCTGGGCAATCTTTTGGTTGATGATACGAGGGATTTGGTGATTCTTCTTGACGAGAGAAGTCTCAGCGACCATCATTTTAGAGCACTGATAGCACCTAAAACGACGTTTTCTAAGGAGGATTCTAGTAGGCATACCAGTCGTTTCAAGGTAAGGAATTTTAGAAGGTTTTTGAAAGTCATATTTCTTCATTAGGCTTTCGCAATCAGGACAAGATGAAGCCTCATAATCCAATTTAGCTATGATTTCTTTGTGGGTATCCCTATTAACGATATCTATAATTTGGATATTTGGGTCTTTAATATCGAGTAGTTTTGTGATAAAATGTAATTGTTCCATATGATTCTTTCTAATGAGTTGTTTGGCCACTTTTCATTATAGGTCATATGGGACTTTTTTCTACACAAAAATAGGCTCCATAATATTCATAGGAGATTTACCCACTACGAATGTTATAGAGCCTTTTTATATAGTTTATTTTTTGTTGTATAACTTTGCTATTACTTCCAACTCTTTAGTGAAATTTCTCCGCTATTTAGCCAGATTTCTTTTCCGTTATCACATTGAACTAAAAGTTTACCACTTTCAGAGATGTCTTTTGCAAGTCCCTTGTAGTCTTTTTGATCTAGTGTAAAAGTAACTTCTTTTCCTAGGACGAAGGACTGTTTTTTATATAGGTATAATAGCTCTTCTGCTGGTGTTTCGAAGAAAGCACGCCATATCTCTATGATTAATTCATTTCTTGTTATAGGTGCTGGCACTTTAAATAAACTAGCAGCTTTTTCTTTTAATTCTTGAGGGAAGTCTTTGATAGCAAAGTTGATTCCTACTCCAATAATGATATCTGTGACTAAGCCTGTTTCTACAGAGGTCATTGCCTCAGTAAGGATTCCTCCAATTTTATGATTGTTTAGGTAGATATCATTGACCCATTTTATGTCGATATCTATTAAAGTTAGGTTCTTAATGGCTTTGTAGACAGCTCCTGCTACAAGTAGTGTGTAGGATGGTAATTTATCATAGGGGAGATTGGGTTTAAGATGGAGTGTCATATAAATGCCACCTTGTGGTGAGTAGAAGGAACGTTGAAAACGACCTCGGCCTGCTGTTTGATAGGAAGCTAGATAGAGGGTATTTGCTTCATTTCCTAAATCAATTGCTTCTTTTGCATCGAGTTGTGTTGATTTTGTTTCGGGTTTAAAGCTGACTTTAATTGGAAGATTTTCTTCTAGAATATCTGGAAGAATAAGGTCACCATTCATCAGTTTATATCCTTTGTTTTTGATACTATCAATTTCAATGCCTTCTTGTTCTAGACGCTTGACGGCTTTCCAAATTGTTGTTCGGCTGAGGGATAGTTCTTCTGCGATTTTTTCTCCGCTGATATAGTCGGCTTCTTTAGATAGGATTTGGTAGACAGCTTGGTAGGATTTCATAGTGTTGCCTTTCGCAATGAATAGTTTATGCTTTGAATTTAGTCTGTATAATTGCTTATGATCTATATTTTATTACTACTATTTTAACATATGCCTAGTCTTTACGGTATGATTTTCTTGGAGTAAATGTAGTACTAATGATTGAGTTTTGAAATCTCAGTATTTTTGCTCTCTTTTTTACCTAGTAAACGTTTCCTTTGTTTTCAAATTGCTAAAAAAGTGTTACAATAAAGGGTAGCTTACTATTATCTGAATCAGTTGATTTGGAGAGAAAGGATTCATTTTGAAATCAATAGGCTTTATTAAAAAGCTGAAAGGGTTGTCTAGTAAAGAGCTTATTTTATTGGGAATTATCCTGAGTATCTTTTTACCCTTTTATCTTTTTGTAGTTGTATTCTGTTTATATATTATCAGTTTGATTTTTACAGGAGACATGAAAAGTATTCTTCAGAAAATGAGGGAGCATCCGATGCTGCTTCTTTTTCTTGGCTATAGTACTGTTATATCCGTTTTTGCACAAAATTGGATGGGAGTTGTGGCTTCAGTAGGAATTTTTCTATTTACTGTTTTCTTTTTGCACTATCAGTCGATTTTATCACATAAATTCTTTCGATTGATTTTGCAGCTTGTCTTGTTTGGTAGCGTCTTGTCAGCTGCTTTTGCGAGTTTAGAACATTTCCAAATTGTGAAGAAATTTAACTATGCTTTTCTTTCACCCAATATGCAGGTGTGGCATCAGAATCGTGCAGAAGTGACCTTCTTTAATCCTAATTATTATGGAATTATTTGTTGTTTCTGTATCATGATTGCCTTCTATCTGTTTACAACGACCAAGTTGAATTGGTTGAAAGTATTCTGTGTGATTGCAGGCTTTGTGAATCTCTTTGGTTTGAACTTTACGCAAAATCGAACTGCCTTTCCTGCTATTATAGCTGGAGCCATTATTTATCTCTTTACGACCATTAAAAACTGGAAGGCCTTTTGGCTTAGTATAGGGGTCTTTGCGATTGGCTTGAGTTTCCTCTTTTCCAGTGATTTGGGAGTTCGGATGGGAACTTTAGATTCTTCTATGGAAGAACGCATTTCTATCTGGGATGCTGGGATGGCCTTGTTTAAGCAAAATCCTTTTTGGGGTGAAGGGCCATTGACCTACATGCACTCGTATCCTCGGATACATGCTCCTTATCATGAACATGCTCACAGTCTTTATATTGATACGATTCTGAGTTACGGAATTGTGGGAACTATTTTATTAGTTTTGTCTTCTGTTGCTCCTGTTCGCTTGATGATGGATATGAGCCAGGAGTCGGGGAAACGTCCGATTATCGGTCTTTATCTATCTTTCCTTACAGTGGTTGCTGTGCATGGAATCTTTGACTTAGCTCTCTTCTGGATTCAGTCAGGCTTCATTTTCTTATTAGTTATGTGCAGTATTCCATTGGAGCATCGAACGTTGGTATCGGACATGACGGATTAAGTTTTATAAGATTAAAATTCTTCTACCTTGGGTAGGAGAATTTTTTACTGGGAAAAATTAGTTCTAAATCGAAATAGTTGACAATTAAAATAATAAGTATTATAATATTTTTTATTCGTATCGATATAGAAATAAATTGGAGGTGCCATGAAAGATAGTCATTTGGTAGCCCATCATATTCGTTTGTTGAATGGGCGGATTTTTCAAAAGTTACTGAGCCAAGATTCTGAAGCTCTTTATCGTAGTGAGCAGGGCAAGATTTTAGCAGTTTTATGGAATAGTGAAACTGGCTGCGCAACTGCGACAGATATCGCGCTTGCGACTGGACTTGCGAATAATACGCTGACGACTATGATAAAAAAGCTAGAGGAACAAAAGCTTGTAATTGTTAGTCCGTGTGGAAAAGACAAGCGTAAGAAGTATTTGGTTTTAACAGAGTTGGGGCAGTCTCAGAAAGAAGTGGGGCATCGTGTCAGTCAGAAATTGGATACGATCTTTTACAAAGGATTTTCAGAGGAAGAAATTCGTCAGTTTGAAGCCTTTCAAGAAAGAATTTTGGCTAATCTGAAAGAGGATGAAAATGAGGTTTAAAATAGAGCAAATTAGCTGTTTATAAGTAAAAGCCACTTTCGACTTTGTTTTCCAACTCTTAGGACAAGGAAACTATGTGGTTAGCTATGGTCAGACTCAGATTGATGGCCTTGCCTATGCCCGGTACCATATCTTCCGTCTAGAAAACGGGAAAATTGTGGAGCATTGGAATAATAAGGAAGTCATGCCTAAGGTAGAAGATTTGGCCAATAGAGGGAAGTTTTAAATTGAGAATACAGAATGATTGAATACAAAAATGTAGCTTTACGTTACACAGAAAAAGATGTCTTGAGAGATGTTAATTTACGGATTGAGAATGGAGAGTTTATGGTTTTAGTTGGGCCATCTGGGTCTGGTAAGACGACCATGATCAAGATGATTAACCGTCTTTTGGAACCAACTGATGGAAATATTTATATGGATGGCAAGCGCATCAAAGACTATGATGAGCGTGAACTTCGTCTTTCTACTGGTTATGTTTTACAGGCTATTGCTCTATTTCCTAATCTAACGGTCGCGGAAAATATTGCCCTGATTCCTGAAATGAAGGGCTGGACTAAGGAAGAAATTTCTCATAGAACAGAAGAACTTTTGGATAAGGTTGGCTTGCCAGTAGCTGAGTATGGGCATCGTTTGCCTAGTGAATTATCTGGTGGGGAACAGCAACGGGTTGGAATTGTACGGGCTATGATTGGTCAGCCTAAGATTCTCCTCATGGATGAACCCTTTTCAGCCTTGGATGCTATTTCGAGAAAACAGTTGCAGGTTCTGACGAAAGAATTGCATAAAGAGTTTGGGATGACAACAATTTTTGTGACCCATGATACGGATGAAGCTTTGAAATTGGCGGACCGTATTGCTGTCTTGCAGGATGGAGAGATTCGTCAGGTGGCGAATCCCGAGACAATTTTAAAAGCGCCTGCAACAGAATTTGTAGCAGACTTGTTTGGAGGTAGTGTTCATGACTAATTTAATTGCAACTTTTCAGGATCGTTTTAGTGATTGGTTGACAGCTCTATCTCAACATTTGCAGTTGTCACTTTTGACCTTGTTGCTGGCTATTTTTATCGCGATTCCCTTGGCTGTTTATCTTCGCTATCATGAGAAGTTGGCGGACTGGGTCTTGCAGATTGCAGGGATTTTCCAGACCATCCCGTCTCTGGCCTTGTTGGGGCTCTTCATTCCCTTGATGGGAATTGGAACCTTGCCGGCTTTGACAGCTCTAGTGATCTATGCGATCTTTCCGATTTTGCAAAATACCATCACTGGACTCAAGGGAATTGATCCGAGTCTGCAAGAGGCTGGGATTGCCTTTGGGATGACTAGGTGGGAGCGACTCAAGAAGTTTGAAATTCCACTTGCTATGCCTGTTATGATGTCTGGGATTCGGACGGCAGCGGTCTTGATTATCGGTACAGCAACCTTGGCTGCCTTGATTGGTGCAGGGGGACTGGGTTCCTTTATCCTTTTGGGAATTGACCGTAATAATGCCAGTCTGATTTTGATTGGGGCCCTTTCTTCTGCAGTACTTGCTATTGCCTTTAACTTCCTACTAAAAGTGATGGAAAAAGCAAAATTGCGGACGATTTTTTCTGGTTTTGCCTTGGTGACAATATTGCTTGGTTTGTCTTATAGTCCAGCCCTCTTAGCTCAAAAAGAGAAAGAAAACTTGGTTATTGCTGGAAAATTGGGACCAGAACCAGAAATCTTGGCCAATATGTATAAGTTGCTGATTGAAGAAAATACCAGCATGACTGCGACTGTTAAACCGAATTTTGGGAAAACAAGCTTCCTCTATGAAGCTCTGAAAAAAGGCGATATTGACATCTATCCTGAATTTACAGGTACGGTGACTGAAAGTTTGCTTCAGCCATCACCTAAAGTAGGTCATGAGCCAGAGCAGGTTTATCAGGTGGCGCGTGATGGCATTGCCAAACAGGATCATCTAGCCTATCTTAAACCTATGTCTTATCAAAATACCTACGCTGTAGCTGTTCCGAAAAAGATTGCTCAAGAATATGGCTTGAAGACCATTTCGGACTTGAAAAAAGTGGAAGGACAGCTGAAGGCAGGCTTTACACTTGAGTTTAATGACCGTGAAGATGGAAATAAGGGCTTGCAATCAATGTATGGTCTCAATCTCAATGTAGCGACTATGGAGCCAGCTCTTCGCTATCAGGCAATTCAGTCAGGCGATATTCAAATTACGGATGCCTATTCGACCGATGCAGAGTTGGCACGTTATGATTTACAGGTATTGGAAGATGACAAACAACTCTTCCCACCTTATCAAGGGGCTCCACTGATGAAAGAAGCTCTTCTCAAGAAACATCCAGAGTTGGAAACAGTTCTCAATAAATTGGCTGGTAAAATTACTGAAAGCCAGATGAGCCAGCTCAACTACCAAGTCGGTGTTGAAGGCAAGTCAGCAGAACAAGTAGCCAAGGAGTTTCTACAAGAACAAGGTTTGTTGAAAAAATAGCTTGAAAAGCTAAACTCAACTTGGCTAAACGACTATATAGAATAACGCTCAGACAATGTTGTCTGGGCTTTTTTGGTGTCAGAATTAATGATTTTCATTTTTAAATGGAAAATAAGAGGACATTTTTAGGATTTTCTAAAATTTTACTGTAAATACACTTGACTATTCACAAAATAGGTGTATAATGTGTTGTGAACTACTTAACAAATAAAGATTTCCAGCTCATGTCGACTAAGGATGGAAATCTTGTGTATAGACAGTTCAGTAGATATATAATAGAGCGTTGCGTCCGAAAGTCTATCCAGACACGGCTCTTTAAAAACAAAAGGAGAAGATTATGAAAACAGAACCGATTCATCGTACCAGTATGTGGAAATTTAAGTTAAGTGCTGCCACCATGACTTTGATTCCCGCTGCCGTGGGGATTAACTATGTTGCCAAAGCCTTGGCGGAGGGGTTAAAGTTGCCCGTTTGGCTGGGGTCCTTGGGAACCTTTCTTACCAGCATGTTGGCTGGGCCGGTTGCCGGTGCCATTAGTGGTTTCACCAACAACGTGATCTATGGGCTGACCTTATCGCCAATTTCAACCGTGTATGCGATTACCAGCATCGGAATTGGGATTGCTGTCGGAGTTTTGCACGCCAATGGGTGGTTCTCGTCAGCGCGACGAGTATTTGTTTCTGCTATTATTATTGCCATCGTTTCAGCTGTCATTTCAACGCCACTAAACGTCATCTTTTGGGGTGGTCAGACCGGTATCGCTTGGGGTGACTCATTGTTTGCGGTAATGGTCGCCAATCATGCACCAGTGTGGCTGGCCTCATTTACCGATGAGTTTATCTTGGATATTTTGGATAAAGTCTGCGTGGCCTACCTGTCATTCTTCATCTATCGTCAGCTGCCGAAGCGGATGGTGCACTTCTTTAGCGATGATAAATGATGATTGATAAAACATTGATTTCTGGAGCGCCACGGGTAAAGCTCAAGTGGTACCAGGTGATCGATCCGATTACTAAGCTCTTGTTCATCTTGGACATGACGTTGTTGAGCTTTGCCAGTATGAATTTATTGCTTCAGGTCGGATTAATTCTTGTCGCAACACTGCTATTGTTATTTTCCAAATTGAGTTCTACCACCTTTAAGGCGCTGGGATTCAGCCTGTTTCTGATTTGCACCATGCTGATCATCCAAGGGTTATTTTACAGTCGGAATCAAACTGTGCTGTTTTCTGTGCTTGGGGTGTCGTTCTACAAAGAAGGCCTGATTTACGCCACCACTCTGGGTTGTCGAGTATTGGTGATTATTTTGACCAGTGGCTTTTTTATGGTGACCACGAGTATTTCAGAAAACGCGGCCTATTTGGAACTGTCCGGATTGTCTTATAAAACCGTCTATGTTCTGATGTCGGTGTGTTATATTTTGCCGGAAATGATGCGCAATATGCGGAAAATCCAGCAGGCACAAAAAGTTCGCGGAACCAATCCGCAAAAAACGTTGATTCAGAAATTAAAGTCAGTCCTGCCGGTTCTAATTCCATTGGTGATTAAGACCTTGGATCAATCGATGACGCGGTCGATTTCTCTCCAACTGAGAGGTTTTGATAATCTCAACCGGACTGTCAGAACCTCCCAGCGCGTGTATCGCCTGTCGCGGACGCTGCACATTGGTCTGACTGGATTGGCAATTTTATTGATTGGGTGGAAGATATGGACGAAGATAAACGGATTGTAATTGAAAATTTGACCACCCGTTATCCGGGTACTGAGCAACCACAACTGCGTCAGATTAACGCGGAGGTTCATACCGGCCAGGTGGTTGGGATTATCGGGAATAGCCACTCCGGCAAATCGACTTTGTGCCGTGTGCTGGCAGGAGTCATTCCCAAAATTGTGTCTGCTGAGATTGAGGGCGATTGGCACATGTTTGGCCAGCGAGTGTCCGACAATTGGCCCGTTTATAATGCCATGAATGGAGTTGTACTGCAAAATCCAGCTGGCCAACTAAGCGGGTTGGCAGACACGGTTGCCGATGAAATCGCCTTTGACTTGATTAATCAGGGAATGGCTGAAGGACTGATTCAAAAACGGGTTGAAGAAGTTGCCACGCAAATGGGGCTGATTGAACAGTTGAATTTGCGTCCCGAGAGCCTTTCCGGTGGTCAGATCCAGCGGTTGGCAATTGCCACGGCGATTGTGGCTAATCCGGCTGTTTTGATTATGGATGATCCGACCAGTGAGATGGATCCCCTTGGCCGCCGGCAATTTTTCCAATGGCTGGCCCAAGTCAAAGAGACGACTGTCTTCATTGTCACCAGTGAAATTGACGATTTGTGCGAAGTCGCCGACGTTGTGTGGGTGCTGCACGAGGGTCAAATGGTAGCCCAGGGCAGGCCGGGTGAGGTGTTTAATCATTTGGCAGCTGACTGGCAGATTCCAGCCCCGACAATCCAGCAACTTGCTCAAAAAATGGATTGGCACTTGGCTGATGGCCGGTATCCGGTGAATTACGCTGATCTGAAGGAGGTTCGTTATGTCCACAATTGAACTGAGCCACCTGACGTTCACTTATCCGGAACGGTCCTTTAGCTTGGATGTTGAAGACAAACGCTTCGCCGATCCGATGGTGGCGATTGTCGGCCAAAATGGTGCCGGCAAATCAACGCTCTTCAAATTGTTGACGGGCTTGCTGACACCACAAACCGGTGTGATTAAGATCGATGGAGAAAATTTTAATGATCTTAAACCAGTCGAAAAGTTACTGAAGGTTGGGATTACTTTTCAGAATCCTGACGATCAGCTTTTCAACCCGACCGTTCAACGAGAGGTGGAGTGGAATGTCGCGCAGGTCATGGATGACCACGACACGATTACGAGGCGGGCTTTAGCGGCTCTAAAAAGAGTTGGCTTGGATGATAAAGCAGCTGAAAGTCCATATGACCTGTCATTGTCGGAACGCAAGCTGTTGAGCGTTGCCACAGTTTTGGCAGTGGATCCGGCGATTTATTTATTTGATGAGCCGATGATGTCGCTTGATTGGGAAAGCCGGCGCAAGTTGACCGCAATTTTCCATCAGTTGGCTGATTCGGGCCACCAAGTTGTGACCATCACCCATGACATGGATTGGGTCGCCGCCGAGTTTGAGTCGGTGTATGTTATGGAACACGGGAAGTTTGGCTTCGCAGGCAGTCCACGGGAATTGTTCAGCAATCACGAACTTGTCCAGCGAGTGGGATTACTACCACCGCGGATTATGGACATAGCGGAGTCGCTGGGTGATTCACAGACATATTTATCGATTAATGATTATTGCCAGAAAAATCGAGATGTATAGAAAAAGTCACCTCTGCGGGTTTTCCAGGTTGAAGGATTAACTTCAGTTTCTGGCAAGAACTCACATGGGTGACTTTTGTGTTTAATAACGTTTCATGATCATCGGGTACTTCCTCAGATCGCTCGGTTTGATTTTACTTTGTTTCATGGTCATAATCATATACCATTTCTTTTGGATTTTTTGTTTGACTAATACAAAATAGGTCTTCATAGGTCTTCGCATTTTTAGCGCCCATTAGGATCATCAGTATAATTTTCTGAATTAGGAGGCTGTCCCATCACTATTTGAACTTCGTCTCCCAACTTACGCTGTTCCTATTCAATGGTGTAGGGCAAATCCTCATGACAGCTGTTTACCGTGAACAGTGGATATTCTGGGCTGCTACTAATGTCTTTTCAATCTATCTCTGGTGGGGAGAAAGCCTGCAAATCCAAGGGAAATACTTGATTTATCTCATTAACAGTCTAGTTGGTTGGTACCAGTGGAGCAAGGCAGCTAAGCAGAATACGGATTTATCTAACTAGGAAAAGATGTTTTAGGTTTTGGGATAAAACAGATAGAGTTGATAATCAAGGATTTATATTATGAAAAAGAGGATCGGCGGATCCTCTTTTCTTGTTGAAAAGATAAAAAACTTACTAGCCTAGAAATAAGGTAACTGAGTTCTACTCTGTATTCAATTTTTAGGAATGAGAAAGTCTAGATAAAACTGGACAACTTCCTGTTCTGTGAAGTCTTGCCCTTTTTTGAGCCACCAGATCAATGTCTCGGTAAAGTTTGTTATGACCAAGTGTTGGAGATAAGAGGCAGGCAGACTGGGGTGAGCTTCTTTCAAATCATCAGCCAACAAGGGATAGACGTGGTTCTCCAATTCTCTCTGGAGTTGACGGAGGAAGTAGTCATTTTTGGAAAATAGCAGACTGGTGATATGGTCTTGATTCTTCTGAAAATGGAGAAAGAGGTGGGCGAGGTAATCCTCGGTTGAAATGGACTTCTCTCTTTCAAAGAGGTGATGGAAGAGGTAGCGACAAAGCTCGTCCAGAAGTAGTTCCTTACTCTCATAGTGACAGTAAAAAGTGGAACGTCCCACGTCTGCGAGATCAATGATATCCTGAACCGTAGTGGATTCGTAGCCCTTATCGTTCAAAAGTTGTAGAAAAGCTTGATAGATGGCTTTTTTTGTTTTACTGATACGACGGTCGATTTTAGTCATATGGACACTTGAGGCAAAATGTTCAGAACTGAATAAAGTTGACGCTTTGCTTCTATCCTTTCTTTGAATTTTAGTGGATAATGATAATGAACAAGATGTTCATAAATATATTATAACAAAGGAATGAGAAAGATGAAGGCAAAATATACTGTTTGGGTAGCTTTTTTCTTAAACTTGACTTATGCTATTGTCGAGTTTATTGCAGGTGGAGTATTTGGTTCGAGTGCTGTTCTTGCTGACTCTGTGCATGATTTGGGAGATGCCATTTCTATTGGGATATCGGCCTTTTTAGAAACAATCTCAAATAGAGAAGAAGATAGGCAGTACACCTTGGGTTACAAGCGATTTAGTCTTTTAGGAGCACTAGTGACTGCTGTGATTCTTATCACAGGATCCATCCTAGTGATTTTGGAAAATACAACTAAACTTTTTAATCCACAGCCCGTTAATGATGAAGGTATCCTCTGGCTAGGAATGATTGCGGTTACTATCAATGTATTAGCTAGTCTTGTGGTCCGAAAGGGACAAACAAAGAACGAGTCAATTCTGAGTCTGCATTTTCTAGAAGATACTCTTGGTTGGTTGGCTGTCATTCTGATGGCAATTGTTCTTCGATTTACAGATTGGTATATTCTTGATCCGCTCTTATCGCTTGTCATTTCCATCTTCATTTTAATCAAAGCCATTCCTCGATTTTGGAGCACACTCAAGATTTTCTTGGATGCTGTGCCAGAAGGTGTCGATATCAAGCAAGTCATGAGTGACTTAGAGGGATTAGACAATGTGGCTAGCCTTAACCAGCTTAATCTCTGGACTATGGATGGTTTGGAAAAAAATGCCATTGTTCATGTTTGCCTAAAAGAAATTGAACAGATGGAAACTTGTAAAGAATTCATACGAAACTTGCTAAAAGATTGTGGATTTCAAAACATCACTATTGAAGTTGATGCCGACCTAGAAACTCACCAAGCACATAAGCGCAATATAACAGAGTTAGAAGCAAGTCATGATCAAAATCATCATCATTGATGAGGTGTAGTATAAGTGAGCGAAAGCATAATAAAAAGTGTATACTTAAACTAGTAAAAATGGAGAGGATATGTTAATGAAATCAGCAGTGTATACAAAGGCAGGTCAAGTTGGTCTTGCTACAATTGAACGTCCGCAAATTATAGAAGCAGATGATGCTATTATCCGTATTGTCCGTACTTGCGTTTGTGGTTCGGACCTTTGGAGTTACCGGAATCCCAAAATCGAAGAAGGACATAGAAATAGCGGTCATGAGGCGATTGGAATTATCGAAGAAGTTGGTGAGAACGTTACTACAGTAAAACCAGGTGATTTTGTCATTGCCCCTTTCACACATGGTTGTGGTCAGTGTGATGCTTGTCGTGCTGGTTTTGATGGCTCGTGTGATAATCATCCAGGAAATAACTGGTCGGGTGGTGTTCAGGCTGAGTATATCCGTTTTCACTATGCAAACTGGGCGCTGGTTAAAATCCCTGGTCAACCTTCAGATTATAGCGAAGGTATGCTCAAGTCCCTCTTGACTCTTGCTGATGTCATGCCAACAGGCTATCATGCGGTGCGTGTTGCAAATGTTCAAAAAGGTGATAGGGTTGTGGTCATTGGCGATGGGGCTGTTGGTCAATGTGCTGTTATCGCGGCTAAGATGCGTGGTGCTTCACAAATTATTCTTATGAGCCGTCATGAAGATCGTCAAAAGATGGCTCTGGAGTCAGGTGCGACAGCTGTTGTAGCTGAACGTGGTCAAGAAGGAATTGCCAAGGTGCGTGAGATTCTAGGTGGTGGTGCAGATGCAGCTCTGGAATGTGTTGGAACAGAAGCAGCGGTTGATCAAGCTCTTGGTGTTCTCCATAATGGAGGTCGTTTGGGCTTTGTTGGCGTACCGCACTATGAAAATCGAGCCATTGGCTCAACCTTTGGTCAAAATACAATAATCGGTGGTGGTCCAGCTTCTGTCACAACATACGATAAGCAATTCTTACTAAAAGCCGTTCTTGATGGCGATATCAACCCAGGTCGCGTCTTTACTTCAAGCTATAAATTAGAGGATATTGATCAAGCTTATAAAGATATGGATGAACGTAAGACCATTAAGTCTATGATTGTGATGGACTAAAAAGAAAATCCTAATGGAGATTTGAGACTCTCTATTAGGATTTTTGGCTTTATTATATTAGTTGAGTTATGGCAGAGTACTTTCTCTCAGAGTCAGTCTGGTTCCCAGCATGGTCAGGCTAGGGATTTTGCGACCGTGGAGTACTTCTTTGTTAAGAATATCCATGCCTGATCGCCCCATTTCCTCTGTATAGACGGTGATGCTGGAGAGGGGAGGATAGACCTGTTTGGTCAGACTAGTGTCGTTAAAGGAAATGAGACTGACGCGGTCTGGCAGGCTGATTCCAGCTTCTTGGAGGGCACGGAGGGCACCGATAGCTAAACTATCGCTAGCTGCGAAAAATGCTGGCGGGAGTTGGCCTCCCAAGTTCTGAATGGCCTCTTTCATTAAGTCATAGCCAGACTGGGCAGTAAAGCTTCCTTGAAAGACCAGTTCATCATGATAGATTCCCTTCGCTTGACTGTAGTTTCTGAAGTTTTCCAGCCGCTTATCCTCAATGATTTCTTCTTGGTCGGTTGTTTCCTCAAGCCCTGTTAGAATCCCGATACGGTCCATTCCTTGACTGAGGAAATAATCGACAACCTGTTTCATAGCAGTGTAAAAATCCGTGATAATGCAGGTATGTCCTAGTGAAAGGGTATCACTGTCTAGAAAGACTAGGGGCTTTTGGTATTCTTCAAAGGCAGAAATCTGAGCTCGGCTAAACTTTCCGATGCAGAGAATCCCGATGACTTCCTCGCTCAGTGTAAAAGGATGGTCATTAAAATAGCGCAAGATATCATAGTCCAACTCTTGGGCTCTTTTTTCTATTCCTAGGCGAATCTGGTAGTAGTAGAGGTCGTCCAGCTCCCCTTGTTCGCTGACCCATTGGATAATGGCAATCTTTTGCTTGGGTTTGTGGGACTCTCCTGTCTTGAGGTGCTTGGTGTAGCCCAGCTCTTCAGCAACGGTTAAAATACGGTGTCTTGTTTCTTCTGTAACAGATAGGCTCTGGTCGCGGTTGAGGACACGGGATACGGTCGCGATAGAGACAGAGGCTAGCTGTGCAATGTCTTTTAAGGTAGCCATAAATCCTCCTTCTTTAAGGTTAGTATATCATATTTTTCTGCTTTTTTACTGACAGTTTAGTAAAATTTTAGTAAAAAGGATTGACCTTGGAAAATCCCTTGGATACAATAGAAGAAAACGATTACACGTTAAGGTGACTTAACGGACAGTAAAAGGAGAAATCATATGACACAACATCTTACTGCTGAAGCACTTCGCAAAGACTTTCTTGCTGTTTTTGGTCAAGAAGCAGACCAAACTTTCTTTTCACCAGGTCGTATCAATTTGATTGGGGAACACACAGACTACAACGGTGGGCACGTTTTTCCTGCTGCTATTTCCTTGGGAACTTACGGTGCAGCTCGTAAGCGTGACGACCAAGTTTTACGTTTCTACTCAGCTAACTTTGAGGACAAGGGCATTATCGAAGTGCCTCTCGCTGATCTCAAGTTTGAAAAAGAGCACAACTGGACCAACTATCCAAAAGGTGTCCTTCATTTCTTGCAAGAAGCTGGACACGTGATTGACAAAGGTTTTGATTTTTATGTTTATGGGAATATCCCAAATGGTGCTGGTTTGTCTTCTTCAGCATCCTTGGAACTCTTGACAGGAGTCGTGGCAGAGCATCTCTTTGATTTAAAACTAGAGCGTCTCGATTTGGTTAAAATTGGAAAACAAACAGAAAACAACTTTATCGGAGTCAACTCTGGTATCATGGACCAATTTGCTATTGGTATGGGAGCTGACCAACGTGCTATTTACCTAGATACTAATACCTTGGAGTATGACTTGGTGCCACTTGATTTGAAGGACAATGTAGTGGTGATCATGAACACTAACAAACGCCGTGAATTGGCCGACTCTAAATACAATGAACGTCGTGCTGAGTGTGAAAAAGCAGTGGAAGAGTTGCAAGCTGCCTTAGACATCCAGACCTTGGGTGAATTGGACGAGTGGGCCTTTGACCAATATAGCTACCTAATTAAAGATGAAAATCGTTTGAAACGTGCTCGCCATGCTGTGCTTGAAAACCAACGTACCCTCAAAGCTCAAGCAGCCCTTCAAGCAGGAGATTTGGAAACATTTGGTCGTTTGATGAATGCGTCACACGTTTCTCTTGAGCATGATTATGAAGTAACTGGTTTGGAATTGGACACCCTCGTTCACACAGCTTGGGCACAAGAAGGAGTTCTCGGTGCTCGTATGACAGGGGCAGGTTTTGGCGGATGTGCCATTGCTTTGGTGCAAAAAGATGCTGTTGATGCCTTTAAGGAAGCTGTTGGCAAACACTACGAGGAAGTAGTTGGATACGCTCCAAGTTTCTATATCGCTGAAGTTGCAGGTGGCACTCGCGTCCTTGACTAGTCAAAAGGAGGCTCTATAGTGACCTTAGTAGATAAATTTGTAACACATGTCATTTCTGAAAGTTCATTTGAGGAAATGGATCGAATCTACCTGACCAATCGTGTCTTGGCACGAGTGGGAGATGGTGTTTTGGAAGTTGAGACGAATCTGGATAAATTGATTGACCTCAAGGACCAGCTGGTTGAGGAAGCCGTTCGATTAGAGACGATTGAGGATAGTCAGACTGCGCGTGAAATCCTTGGTGCTGAACTGATGGACTTGGTGACCCCTTGTCCGAGTCAGGTCAATCGTGACTTTTGGGAAACCTATACCCAATCTCCTGAGCAAGCAATAGAGGATTTTTACCAACTCAGTCAGAAGAATGACTACATCAAACTCAAGGCCATTGCTAAAAATATCGCTTATCGTGTTCCATCTGATTACGGTGAACTTGAAATTACCATCAACCTCTCTAAGCCTGAAAAGGATCCCAAAGAGATTGCGGCAGCCAAGTTGGTGCAAGCTAGTAATTATCCTCAGTGTCAGCTTTGTCTAGAGAATGAGGGCTACCATGGTCG
>CAUQZY010000036.1:0-16709 GCA_963522395.1 uncultured Streptococcus sp. | reverse complement strand
CAGGGATTTTGGTGATGACTTCCTGTCACTCTATCATGCTCTTGATTATGGGACGCGCCAATTTAGGATTGCTTGGAACCAAGCAAATTCAAGATGCCTTGCCTTTTGATTCAGGTTTGAATCAACTCTTGACAGGTCTCATCTTTGTCAGTATCGTTATTGCTCTCATGCTCTTTTTCTTGGATACTAAACTCGGACAGGCTTATATTGCTACAGGTGATAATCCTGATATGGCTAGAAGTTTCGGGATTCATACTGGGCGCATGGAGCTTATGGGCTTGGTTTTATCAAATGGTGTGATTGCTCTTGCAGGAGCCCTCATTGCCCAGCAAGAAGGCTATGCCGATGTATCTCGAGGAATCGGGGTTATCGTTGTGGGGCTTGCAAGTTTGATTATTGGAGAGGTTATCTTCAAGAGTTTGAGCTTGGCAGAACGTCTGGTTGCCATCGTTGTAGGTTCGATCGCTTATCAATTCTTAGTGTGGGCAGTTATCGCGCTTGGCTTTAATACAAGTTACCTTCGTTTGTACAGCGCCGTGATTTTAGCAGTCTGCCTCATGATTCCAACATTTAAGCAAACAATCTTGAAAGGAGCCAAGTTAAGCAAATGACAGCAATTGTAGAATTAAAAAATGCAACCAAAGTCGTTAAAAATGGCTTTGATGAAGAAAAGATTATTTTAAATGATGTTTCCTTAGAAATTTTTGAACAGGACTTTATCACGATTTTAGGTGGAAATGGTGCTGGGAAATCGACCCTCTTTAACACTATTGCAGGAACCTTGTCATTAACCAGTGGAACCATCCGTATTTTGGGTGAAGATGTTACCAAGTTTTCACCAGAGAAGCGGGCTAAGTATCTGTCTCGAGTCTTCCAAGATCCCAAGATGGGGACAGCTCCACGTATGACGGTCGCTGAAAATCTTTTAATTGCCAAGTTTCGTGGTGAAAAGCGGGGGCTCTTTCCCCGACGCTTGACTAGTTATAAGGATGAATTTCAGGCGACCATTGAAAAAGTAGGAAATGGTCTTGAGAAACACTTGAATACACCGATTGAGTTCTTATCTGGTGGACAAAGACAGGCTTTGAGTCTCTTGATGGCAACCTTAAAGCGTCCTGAATTACTCTTGTTAGACGAGCATACTGCAGCCCTTGATCCAAAGACCAGTGTGGCCTTGATGGAATTGACAGATGACTTTGTCAAGAAAGATCAGTTGACATCCCTTATGATTACTCATCATATGGAGGATGCTCTTAAGTATGGCAATCGCTTAATTGTCATGAAAGAAGGACGAATTATCCAAGATTTGAACCAAGAAGAAAAAGCAAAAATGAAAATCTCTGATTATTATCAGCTCTTTGAATAAAGTAGGGAAAATGAGTGAAATGGTTTACTTTTTTTCTGAAATAAAGTATACTATATAAAGTAAACTATGATAACATGGAGGTATTGTGTATGGTTGACAAACAAGTCATTGAAGAAATCAAAAACAATGCCAACATTGTGGAAGTCATAGGAGATGTGATTTCTTTACAAAAGGCAGGACGGAACTATCTAGGGCTCTGTCCTTTTCATGGTGAAAAAACACCTTCTTTCAACGTTGTAGAGGACAAGCAGTTTTACCACTGTTTTGGTTGTGGTCGCTCTGGTGATGTCTTTAAATTCATCGAGGAGTACCAAGGGGTTCCCTTTATGGAGGCTGTCCAAATCTTAGGTCAGCGTGTTGGGATAGAGGTGGAAAAACCGCTTTATAGTGAGCAGAGGCCAGCCTCGCCTCACCAAGCTCTTTATGATATGCACGAAGATGCTGCCAAATTTTATCACGCTATTCTCATGACAACGACCATGGGGGAAGAGGCCAGAAACTACCTTTATCAGCGTGGTTTGACAGATGAAGTGCTCAAGCATTTTCGGATTGGTTTGGCACCTCCAGAACGAAACTATCTCTATCAGCGTTTGTCTGGTCAGTATCGTGAAGAGGATTTCCTGGATTCAGGGCTATTTTACCTCTCAGATGCTAATCAATTTGTAGACACCTTTCACAATCGTATTATGTTTCCCCTGACAAATGATCAGGGAAAGGTCATTGCCTTCTCAGGTCGTATCTGGCAGAAAACGGATTCACAAACTTCTAAGTATAAAAATAGCCGATCGACTGCAATTTTTAACAAAAGTTACGAATTATATCATATGGATAGGGCTAAAAAATCTTCTGGAAAAGCCAGTGAGATTTACCTGATGGAAGGATTCATGGATGTCATTGCAGCCTATCGGGCTGGAATCGAAAACGCTGTCGCATCTATGGGAACAGCCTTGAGTCGAGAGCATGTTGAGCATCTGAAAAGGTTAACCAAGAAGTTGGTTCTTGTTTACGATGGCGATAAGGCTGGGCAAGCCGCGACATTGAAAGCCTTGGATGAAATTGGTGATATGCCTGTGCAAATCGTTAGCATGCCTGATAACTTGGATCCAGATGAGTATCTACAAAAAAATGGACCAGAAGACTTGGCCTATCTATTAACGAAAACTCGTATTAGTCCGATTGAGTTTTACATTCACCAGTACAAGCCTGAAAACAGTGAAAATCTGCAAGCTCAGATTGAGTTTATTGAAAAAATAGCTCCCTTGATTGTTCAAGAAAAGTCTATCACTGCTCAAAACAGCTATATTCATATTTTAGCTGACAGTCTGGCATCCTTTGATTATGCCCAGATTGAGCAGATTGTTAATGAGAGTCGTCAGGCGCAAAGGCAGAATCGCATGGAAGGAATTTCCAGACCGACGTCAATCACTATGCCTGTCACCAAGCAGTTATCGGCTATTATGAGGGCAGAAGCCCATCTACTCTATCGGATGATGGAATCCCCTCTTGTTTTGAACGATTACCGTTTGCGAGAAGATTTTGCATTTGACACACCTGAATTTCAGGTCTTATATGACTTGCTTGGTCAGTATGGCAATCTTCCTCCAGAAGTTTTAGCAGAACAGCCAGAGGAAGTTGAAAGAGCTTGGTACCAAGTCTTAGCTCAGGATTTACCTGCTGAGATGTCACCTCAGGAACTTAGTGAAGTAGAAATGACTCGAAACAAGGCTCTCTTGAATCAGGACAATATGAGAATCAAAAAGAAGGTGCAGGAAGCTAGCCATGTAGGAGATACCGACACAGCCTTAGAAGAATTGGAACGTTTAATTTCCCAAAAGAGAAGAATGGAGTAATAATGGCAACAAAACAAAAAGAAGTAACAACATTTGACGTACAAGTAGCAGAATTTATCCGTAATCATAAACAAAAAGGGACAGCAACTGATGATGAAATTAATGCAAGTCTAGTGATTCCTTTTACCTTGGATGCTGATGGGATTGAGGATCTCTTGCAACGGATTCAGGATGCAGGGATTTCGATCACAGATAACGAAGGAAATCCAAGTGCACGTGTTCTTAGCACTGAAGAAGAACCAGAACTTAGCGATGAGGATTTGATTGGGTCAACTTCGGCTAAGGTTAATGACCCTGTCCGTATGTACTTGAAAGAAATCGGGGTCGTTCCTCTTTTGACCAATGAAGAGGAAAAAGAATTAGCACTAGCAGTTGAAGCTGGCGATATCGAAGCCAAACAACGTCTTGCGGAAGCCAACCTTCGTTTGGTTGTTTCTATAGCCAAACGTTATGTTGGACGCGGTATGCAGTTCCTTGACTTGATTCAAGAAGGAAATATGGGCTTGATGAAGGCGGTTGACAAGTTTGATTATTCTAAAGGGTTCAAGTTCTCAACTTACGCAACTTGGTGGATTCGTCAGGCTATCACTCGTGCTATTGCGGACCAAGCTCGTACTATTCGTATCCCAGTCCACATGGTTGAAACCATCAATAAATTGGTTCGTGAACAGCGTAATCTCCTTCAAGAATTGGGTCAAGATCCAACACCAGAGCAAATCGCTGAACGAATGGATATGACACCTGATAAGGTTCGTGAAATCTTGAAGATTGCCCAAGAACCAGTATCTCTGGAAACACCAATCGGTGAAGAAGATGATAGCCACCTTGGGGACTTTATCGAAGACGAAGTGATTGAAAATCCAGTGGACTACACAACTCGTATCGTCTTGCGTGAGCAGCTGGATGAGGTCTTGGATACTCTTACAGACCGTGAAGAAAACGTCTTGCGTCTACGTTTTGGACTAGATGATGGTAAAATGCGCACCCTTGAAGATGTAGGTAAAGTCTTTAACGTAACCCGTGAGCGTATCCGTCAGATTGAGGCTAAAGCTTTGAGAAAACTACGTCAACCAAGTCGTAGCAAACCGCTTCGTGATTTTATTGAAGACTAAAAGTGAGGATGAATATGGCTTATACAGAAGAGCAAATTGAAAACATCAAAACACGAATTTTATCAGCCTTGGAAGAAGTTATTGACCCTGAGTTGGGAATCGATATTGTCAATCTTGGTTTGATCTATGAGATTCGTTTTGACGGTGACACAGGGCAAACAGAGATTGATATGACTTTGACAACTATGGGTTGTCCCCTAGCTGACCTTTTGACAGACCAGATTTATGATGCCATGACAGAGGTGCCAGAAGTAACGGATACTGAGGTCAAATTAGTATGGTATCCAGCCTGGACCGTTGAAAAAATGAGTCGCTATGCACGCATTGCCCTAGGCATTAAGTAAACATATAAAAGCATGTGAGAGACCCTTGGAAAAGTGAGGAAATTTCCCCCTCTTTTCCTCTAGTCTCTCCTTTCTTTTGCTGATTTTATTCAAAGAAAATGATATAATAGTAGTTATGGAAAAAAAGAAATTACGCATCAATATGTTGAGTTCAAGTGAGAAAGTAGCAGGGCAAGGAGTTTCGGGCGCTTACCGTGAATTAGTTCGTCTTCTTCAACGTGATGCCAAGGACCAATTGATTGTTACAGAAAATCTTCCAATCGAGGCAGATGTGACTCACTTTCATACGATTGATTTCCCCTATTATTTATCAACCTTCCAAAAGAAACGCTCAGGGAGAAAAATTGGCTATGTGCATTTCTTACCTGATACACTTGAGGGGAGTTTGAAAATTCCATTTTTCTTAAAGGGAATTGTCAAACGTTATGTATTTTCTTTTTACAACCGGATGGAGCACTTAGTTGTGGTCAATCCTATGTTTATTGAGGATTTGGTGGCAGCTGGTATTCCACGTGAAAAAGTGACTTATATTCCTAATTTTGTCAACAAGGAAAAATGGCATCCTCTATCACAAGAAGAGATAGTCAGACTGCGAACAGAGCTAGGTCTTAGTGATAATCAGTTTATCGTAGTAGGTGCTGGTCAAGTTCAGAAGCGCAAAGGGATTGATGATTTTATCCGTCTGGCTGAGGAATTGCCTCAGATTACCTTTATCTGGGCTGGTGGTTTCTCTTTTGGTGGTATGACAGATGGTTATGAACGCTATAAGAAAATGATGGACAATCCCCCTAAAAATTTGATGTTTCCAGGTATTGTATTGCCAGAGCGTATGCGCGAATTGTATGCCCTAGCGGATCTTTTCTTGTTACCTAGTTACAATGAGCTCTTTCCTATGACTATCCTAGAAGCTGCCAGTTGTGAGGCTCCTATTATGTTGCGTGATTTAGATCTCTATAAGGTGATTTTAGAGGGAAATTATCGGGCGACAGCAGATAGAGAAGAGATGAAAGAAGCTATTCTGGAATATCAAGCGAATCCTGCTGCTTTAAAAGATTTGAAAGAAAAAGCTAAGAATATTTCTAGAGAGTATTCAGAAGAGCATCTGTTACAAATCTGGTTGGACTTTTATGAGAAACAAGCTGCTTTAGGGAGAAAATAAAAAGTGAGGTAATCTATGCGAATTGGTTTATTTACAGATACCTATTTTCCTCAGGTTTCTGGTGTTGCGACCAGTATTCGAACCTTGAAAACAGAACTTGAAAAGCAGGGGCATGCTGTTTTTATCTTTACGACTACAGATAAGGATGTCAATCGCTATGAAGATTGGCAAATTATCCGTATTCCAAGTGTTCCCTTCTTTGCTTTTAAGGATCGCCGCTTTGCCTACCGAGGATTTAGCAAGGCGCTTGAAATTGCCAAACAGTATCAACTGGATGTTATCCATACTCAGACAGAATTTTCTCTTGGCTTGTTGGGGATTTGGATTGCGCGTGAATTGAAGATTCCAGTCATCCATACCTATCACACCCAATATGAAGACTACGTGCATTATATTGCTAAGGGGATGTTGATTCGTCCTAGTATGGTCAAGTATCTGGTCAGAGGTTTCCTGCATGATGTGGATGGGGTTATTTGTCCGAGTGAGATTGTCCGTGACTTGCTATCTGACTATAAGGTCAAGGTTGAAAAGAGGGTCATTCCAACTGGAATTGAATTAGCTAAGTTTGAGCGTCCAGAAATCAAGCAAGAAAATTTAAAAGAACTGCGTAGTAAATTAGGAATTCAAGATGATGAAAAGATGTTGCTCAGTCTTTCCAGAATTTCCTATGAGAAAAACATTCAAGCAGTTTTAACAGCCTTTGCAGAAGTTCTGAGAGAGGAAGACAAGGTCAAACTGGTAGTTGCTGGGGATGGGCCTTATCTGGATGACCTCAAAGAGCAAGCCCAGAAACTAGAGATTCAAGACTCGGTTATTTTTACAGGTATGATTGCTCCTAGTGAGACGGCTCTTTACTATAAGGCAGCAGATTTCTTCATCTCGGCATCGACAAGCGAAACGCAGGGTTTGACCTACTTGGAAAGCTTGGCTAGTGGAACGCCTGTCATTGCGCACGGAAATCCTTATCTGGACAATCTTATCAGTGATAAAATGTTTGGAACCTTGTACTATGGAGAACATGATTTGGCTGGTGCTATTTTGGAAGCCCTGATTGCAACACCAGACATGAATGAGCATATCTTATCAGAGAAGTTGTACGAGATTTCAGCTGAAAACTTTGGGAAACGAGTGCATGAGTTTTATCTGGATGCTATTATTTCAAATAATTTCGAGAAAGATTTAGCCAAAGATGATACGGTTAGTCAGCGTATCTTTAAGACAGTTTTGTATCTTCCACAACAGGTGGTTGCTGTGCCCGTAAAAGGCTCTAGACGCATGCTGAAGGCTTCAAAAACACAGTTAATCAGCATAAGAGATTATTGGAAAGACCATGAAGAATAGAAAGAGGAACAGTATGAAAAAACAATTAATGAGAAGCGGTCGTGATAAAAAGATTGCTGGTGTTTGTGCTGGGGTAGCCCATTATTTTGATATAGATCCTACTATTGTTCGCGTAATATGGGGTGTTCTTGCTTGCTGTTACGGAGCGGGAATTGTAGCCTATATCATTTTATGGATTATTGCATCAGTGGCAACTGACTATTGAAAACTAGCTCAATTCATGCTAAGATAATAGAAAATAGAATGTAACGAAGGAGAGAAAAATGGCATTTGGAGATAATGGAAATCGTAAAAAAACTATGTTTGAGAAAATAACCTTGTTTATCGTACTTATCATGTTAGTAGCAAGTTTATTGGGAATTTTTGCAACTGCAATTGGTGCCCTCAGTAATCTATAAAATAGATTCAAGAAAATTTTGTGACTGGGATTTCCCAGCCCTTTTTTAAAGTGAGAAGAAAAAATGAGTATGTTTTTAGATACAGCCAAGATCAAGGTCAAGGCTGGTAATGGTGGCGATGGCATGGTTGCCTTTCGCCGTGAAAAATATGTCCCTAATGGCGGACCTTGGGGTGGTGACGGTGGTCGTGGAGGAAATGTGGTCTTCGTTGTAGACGAAGGTTTGCGTACCTTGATGGATTTCCGCTACAATCGCCATTTCAAGGCTGATTCTGGTGAAAAAGGAATGACCAAAGGAATGCATGGTCGTGGTGCAGAAGACCTCAGAGTTCGAGTACCACAAGGTACGACTGTGCGTGATGCAGAGACTGGTAAGGTCTTGACAGATTTGATTGAACACGGGCAAGAATTTATTGTAGCCCACGGTGGTCGTGGTGGACGTGGAAATATCCGCTTTGCGACTCCAAAAAATCCTGCACCGGAAATCTCTGAAAATGGAGAACCAGGTCAGGAACGTGAGTTACAATTGGAACTAAAAATCTTAGCAGATGTTGGTTTAGTTGGATTCCCATCTGTAGGGAAATCAACACTTTTAAGTGTTATTACCTCAGCTAAACCTAAAATTGGTGCCTACCACTTTACAACTATTGTGCCAAATCTAGGAATGGTTCGTACCCAATCAGGCGAATCCTTTGCAGTAGCTGATTTACCAGGATTGATTGAAGGGGCTAGTCAAGGTGTTGGTTTGGGAACCCAGTTCCTCCGTCACATTGAGCGTACCCGTGTCATCCTTCACATTATTGATATGTCAGCTAGTGAAGGTCGTGATCCTTATGAGGACTACTTAGCTATCAATAAGGAGTTGGAGTCATACAATCTTCGTCTCATGGAGCGTCCACAGATTATCGTAGCCAACAAAATGGATATGCCTGAAAGTCAGGAAAATCTTGAAGAATTCAAGAAGAAATTGGCTGAAAACTACGATGAATTTGAAGAGCTACCAGCTATCTTCCCTATTTCTGGATTGACCAAGCAAGGTCTGGCAACGCTCTTGGATGCTACAGCTGAATTGTTAGACAAGACACCAGAATTCTTGCTCTACGACGAGTCAGATATGGAAGAAGAAGCTTACTATGGATTTGACGAGGAAGAAAAAGCCTTTGAAATTAGCCGTGATGACGATGCGACATGGGTACTTTCTGGTGAAAAACTGATGAAACTCTTTAATATGACCAACTTTGATCGTGACGAATCAGTCATGAAATTTGCCCGCCAGCTTCGTGGTATGGGAGTTGATGAATCTCTTCGTGCGCGTGGTGCTAAGGATGGGGACTTGGTCCGCATTGGTAAATTTGAGTTTGAATTTGTAGACTAGGAGACTGATATGGGAGATAAACCGATATCTTTCCGAGATGCGGATGGCAATTTTGTTTCTGCCGCAGATGTTTGGAATGAAAAGAAATTGGAAGAACTATTTAATCGTCTCAATCCAAATCGTGCTCTGAGATTAGCACGAACTAAAAAAGACAATCCATCTCAGTAAAGAATATAACAAAATTCCGTGCCACATCAGACACGGAATTTTCTTATTCTTCAAAGAAAAATGGTGGAGCGAATTTTTTCAATTCTTCAAAGCATTTTTGAGCAGCTTCTGCATCTTCACAGATGACGAGACAGACATCATCACCACAGAGAGTAGCGATAGCGTCAGGGAAGCTCAAAGCATCAATGATAGAACCAAAGGATTGAGCAAGTCCAGGAAGGGTTTTTAGTAGGACTTGGTTTTGAACTGGGCGCATCAAGACGAGAGCATCTTCCATGTAGATTTCAAGACGTTTTTCCCATTTTGAGATGGAACCAGTATTGAGAACGTAGTAGGAATTATCTTCCTCACGCACCTTTGAGAGATTCATACTTTTAATATCTCTTGAAAGAGTTGCTTGTGTAACTTGAATGTCATTATCGGCAAGAAGAGATTGTAACTCAGCTTGTGTGTGAATCTTATTTTTTGTTACAAGAGCTCGTATGAGTTGGTGTCGGTGTTCAGATTTATTCATAAAATTTACTCCTTGTACAAGGTACAGTAAGCATGGACTGATCGAAATCGTCAGTCGGGTGGTAAGCGGTATTGTCACGTATGAAGATTTGAAAGTCAGTAGCAATTTAGAACGATACGGAGAGAATCTCCTGCTTTTAACTTGTCACTAGTTGGGTGCAGATGAATGAGAAATTTATTCGTTCATCTACATGGCTGTTCTCTACTAACAGTAAATCATTTAATTTTGGTAGCATTTTGTCACGGCTTGTTGTGAATTTACGCTAAACGGGAATTCACAGAGATTGTCCAACATGTGGTGTGGTAGCGTGTATGATAGAGGGTTACACATGTTGGTTATGGGGCGGTATCTTTTGTTCAAGCTCCAGTAGTAGGGCTTCTAACAGCCTTTATTTGAACTGGATTTGATACCAAGTTGTAGTTTCTTTCGACTGTTCAAGTGGAGGTTATTGATTATAGGAAGGTCAGTGGGTATTGGATTGACCTTTTCCTTAGAATCCTTCCATATTGAAAGTCTGGTTCCTTATACCTTTTGACAAGGTAGGATAAGAGTAGACTGTTCAAGATCGACAGTCAAGTGGTAAGCGGTATTGTCACGTATGGTGATTTCAAAGTCAGTAGTATAGAGGACTAAACGGAGAGTATCTCCTTTTTTTAACTTGTAAATAGTTGGTTGCAGTTCAAATTGTACATCCATCCATTCACCTGCCTTGATATCCTCTACTAACAGTAAATCATTTCTATTTTGTAAATTGAGGTAGCCTTTTGTAATGACTCGTTGTGTAGTTGCACTAAATGGCAATTCACAGAGATTTTCCAGCATGTGATAGCGACCGTTGTCAATGGTTCTAGCACTTAAAATAGCTGGATAAGGCTGTAGGTATTTCTTTTGACCAAATTCTAGCAGTTGGGCTGATAAGAGTCCCTTGTTTGTACTAGATTTGAGACGAAGATTGAGCTGAGCGCGACCGTTCAGGTGGAGATCTTTAGTCACAGGCAGGTCAATAGTAATCTGATTGGCTTTCCCTTGATAGAGTTCCGTATTGAAGGTCTGGTATGTCTTACCATAACGCTCAAAATCCTCATCTGAGTACTGGTTTTGAATAACCTGCTCTTCTTGGCCGAGTGAGAAGATTTCAAAGTTATCTTGTTCACCGAAATTATCAAGTGATAACCAAGTCTGAGGAGTTGTATTGTCCTGCCAGATAACAGTAGGAAGTTGGTAATCCGTTTCCTGTCCGAGTAATTTCTTAGTCAATAAGGCATTCATGGACTCACGGAAGTCAATGGACTGCCAGTTGTTCATATAAACATGGGCACCATTATGGAAAAAGAGATGCTTATTTATATGAGTAGGTAGAGCATGGAACATCTGGTAAACATGAAGTGGTTTGACATTCCAATCCTGAGAACCATGAGTAAAAACAACCTCAGCCTTTACTTTATGGGCATTGAGCAGATAATTGCGGTCATGCCAAAACTGATTGTAGTCGCCAGTCTTGCGATCCAGTTGTTCTTTTACCTTTTCTAAGTCAGCTTGGTGAGCTTCATTGCCACGGATATAGTCGCCAGCCAAGAGATTACGAGAGTAGGTTAACTCAGCAAGGGAGTCAAAGTCCTCACCTGGATAGCCACCTGGGCTAGTCACAAGACCGTTTTCACGGTAGTAGTTGTACCATGAAGAAATGCCAGCCTCAGCAATGATAACCTCTAAACCATCGACTCCTGTAGTCGCCAGGCCGTTTGACATGGTACCTAGATAGGAAAGTCCTGTTGTAGCTACTTTTCCGTTTGACCAGTCAGCCTTGACTTGACGCTGGCGCGTGTGGTCGGTAAAGGCACGGCAACGACCATTGAGCCAGTCGATGACATTTTTATAAGCTTCGATTTGTTGGTAGTCTCCGTTAGTCATGAAACCAGTAGAGTCTTTGGTACCAATACCTGAGACATAGAGATTAGCAAACCCTCGTGGAAGGAAGTAGTCGTTGAGACTATAGCTAGCATTAATATGAGTTAGCTTTTCCTCACTTTCTGCTACAAGCTCAGCTTGACCATGAGGTTGGACAAGATTTAGTTGAGGTTCTTCTAGCTCAATCTTGTGAGGAGGTTTAACCTCAAGTTCGCCCTCCATCTTGTAGAGAGCCTTGTCACTAGCCTTGTCATTTGTTCCCTGATGATAGGGACTGGCCGTCATGATAGCAGGGATTTGCCCGTCATAACGAGGACGAATAATGCTGACCTTGACTAAGTCTGGAAGACCTTTTTGGTCAGTATCGACACTAGACTCAACGTAGACCACTTCTCGAATGGCATCGTGGCTAGAAAAAGTTGCTAAACTCTTTCCGTTAAAGTAGTGGTAGGTATTATCTTCAGGGATAAGACCGTCACTTACCAGTTGATCAATCAGGAGATTTCCTTTTTTGGTGCGAGTATTGAGCAACTGATAGAGATTTTCAATCAAATCACCATATACGATGGGAAATCCAGTTTCTTTACGGAAGGTTTGGCTATCCTCAAAATCAACAAGATAGCTAAAACCTAGCACTTGAAAAGCAATAGTGTAAAAAATATCCTCGGTTAGTTCTCTCCTTGATTGAAAGAAGGTTAGGAGGTCTGTCTCTTTATCAGCAGCTAAACTTGCTAGGGGATAATCTGTATGTTGATATGTGAAAAAAATATGTCGTAGAAAATGCTCTAATAGTTCCTTTTCGGATAAGTTAATATGAAAAGGGAAGCCGTATGACTGAAAATCCTGATAAATTTTATCTCTAGATAGAGCTAAATAACTATATTGATTAAAACGCATAGAACCTCCATATAAAATTATAGTTAAAATTATTATATCAAAAAACTAGGGAAAAATAAATATAAACGCTAAAATTATTTATTGTAAATATTATTAACATTATAATATAAATAAAATGAATCTTTTTAAATAAACTTTTTTTTAAAAAAAAAGAGTAATAGAAAACGATTTCATTGATTTTTACGGGGGAGAGGAGTATAATATACTGTGTAATTGTATTCAATTGCTTACAAAAATAAAAATAGAAAGCGATAACTATGTATAAATCAAAAAGACAAGTGAATAGAAAATCTTTTGATTGGTATGGCTTGAGCCAGCGTTTTTCAATCCGTAAATACCATTTCGGAGCAGCTAGTGTCCTTCTTGGAACTGCTTTGATTTTGGGTTCACCTCAGGCAACAGCCAAGGCGGATGATGATGTTTCTGCAACTATTACTCAGACAATCCATGATCAAGGTGTGGATACAGGAACCAATAGCGCGACAGATGGTTTGAAAAATGTAACCTTGCCAACAGCAAGTACAACAGAAGCGGCTGTACTTGAAAAGTCTCCTTTGAGCGACGAAGCGATTGCGAAACTAGCAACTGCTTCTGAGACTCCTGCAATTACATCTCCATCAGAAACAGCAAAAGAAGAGAGCAAACCAGCTACTTCAGATGCTGTAGTGAAGACAAACACTGAAGAACAATCTAAAACAGATAAATTAACAGAAAAAGAAACTAAAGCAGAAGAAAAAGCTGAGAAAAAAGAAGAAACTAAAAAAGTATCTTCTGAAGAAAGTACAGTTACTGAATCAAATAAAAAGAAAGAGGAAGTAGGTCGTAAACGTAGCAAACGTGCATTATCTGACGGGGAAACTATAGATTATAGTGGCGTTAAAATTTCAGGTAAATTAACAAATTCTAAAACAGAGTATGCAGTTGGTGAACAAATCTTAGGTTCTTATAATTTAGATGTTTCGTCACCATCAAAAATTGAAGAAGGAGGATATATTTTAGTTACTGCTTCTAGTAATGAACCATTAGATACATTTGAAATCGGAACGAGTTTAAGAACTGAAAAAGTTAATGATAATCAGTATAAATTATATACTGGAGAATTATCAGGTGGAGCATATGTTAATATTAATGTTAGTTATAAATTAAAAAAATTTGAAACAGGTAAAAATTCAACTACAACTATAAAGGCTGAATTGTTTGATAAAAATAATACTTTAATCAAATCTACAGACTTTTCTAACACGAATACAACTGGTACGCCATATATTTCAGTTGATACTAGAAATGGAATTCGTAGACAAACGTTATTAGAAACAAATCAACAAGAAACAGAAATTGATGTTTCTAAGAGTAAAGATTTACAATTAAGTTTAAAATCTACTAATAAAGAGGCAGCTGCAATTACAAAAATTGATCATGCTGTTGAATTGCCTGCAGGTGTTACTATTGCGCAAACTTCCCTAGATGCGGGATGGAGATTAGAAAATGGTGTTGCAAAATATACAAGAGTAGTACCTCCTTCAACAACGATGTTTGCTAGTGGTGATAATACACAAAATGAACTGTTGTATTTAAATGTAAGTAATGGTGGAACGCCAGCAGAATTTTTAACAGGTAAAAAGTTAACATTTAAAGATAATGCAACTTATACAGATAAATCCGGATTTACGAATACAACTTCAGACGATGTTACAGTAACGGTTCACGCTTTAAATCCTAAAAAATCTATTGATGGTTCTAACCCTGGAACTGGTGGTGGCACAGCACCTACGAAGAGTAATGTTCAAGTAGATATTGCTAATATTACGATGGAGGGTGATAAATCTCGTGTCGTTAATATTGCAATGCCTTATGTTAAGACAACAACAGAAGATACCCGAAATATTAAATTATTAGGAGCTTATAAAGGCGCAAATGGGCCTGCAAGTGTAAAAGAAGTTGAAATTTCGATTGATAGTAATATTGATCAAAATCGTGCTATTGAATTTTATGCGATTTGGACTCCGACAGATGAAGGGAAATCTACCTTTGTTAGTTATCAAAATAATCCAGAAAGTTTAGGATTAAATTCTACATTGACTTTTGAAGTATACTCTGTAGCGAATGGAACAGAAAAAAAGATTGGAGAGGTATCACTTCGTAAAGGAGATGCTGCAGACAAAGTAGCCTTGCCTGATGGTATAACAACAATAAGGTTAAGACCAAAAGGAAATATGCCATTAGAAGCTTCTGGACTACGTCAAGTTGGGTTATTCTTAAGTCAAGACTTAAAAGGATTAGAAGAAGCAAAAAAAATAGCTAAAGAAGGAAAAAAAGTTGAAAGTATCGTTACATCATCTGTGTATACATATGGATATGATGAACCAAAGGTTGATGTATCAAAAACAACCTTTGCAAATTCACGAGAAGCGATTAAGCTAGCCCCTACAACAAACCCTATTACTGCTACTTTAGCGGGGAACAAAACTCAAGAACTTAGTAGTCAATATGAAGTCTATGAGTATTCACCTAATGGATTAGGAAATCGTATTTATAATAAACAAATCTTTGATCGTAAAACGTATGTTAATTTACAAGATATTAATGCTAAAAATGCGAAGTTACTTGTAGAATTACCAGATGGATTTAGTTACGCAGGAAATGACGATTCTGTAAAAACTATTGAAAATTATAATAATTCAGGAAAAACAGTATTAGAAGTTACACCAAAGAATCAGAATTCAGAGCATCCATTATCACCAAATTTACAGTTCAAAGTAGATAATTGGGTGGAATCAGGAAAATATCCAGTTAAATATACGTTAGTTTGGGATGAAGATGAAAGAGTAGTTGGAATTAATCCAAATAATGATTATGATGGTACAAATGCAACAATCACGAACACGAGTAGTTTTACGTATGAATTACCAGTAATTAATAACTCAGCAACTCGATTAATGACACAAGTGACGGATCAACCGACAGATTCAAGTACTTATTCAACAGGAGCCTATAATTTAGCTCCAAATGATGAAGTGAAGTATCGTTTGTCATTAACAAACAGTTCAAATGCTGCTACTAGAAACAATGTAGTTATTTCAACATTACCACGAGTATCTGATAAAAATATTGTATTAAACTCAAAAGATCGTGGTTCACAATTTGATGTTCATATGACTGCAGCAGCGATAACTCCAGAAGGTTGGACTGCGTATTATTCAACTACACCAGTATCTGGAACAGCAGTTGACTTAGAAAAGACGATTACATTAACGGCTGATCAGGTTACAGATTGGTCAACCGTAACAGCAGTAAAATTTGTTTCTAATCAGGATGTTGCTTTAAAAGCGGGATCAACTGCAGCGTTCTATATTCCAGCAAAAGCAAGTAGTACTGCTACGAATAATCAAGTTGCCGTTCTTAGTTCAGCAACACGTACAGATGGACAAGATACATTTAACGAAACCAATCCGGCTCGAATTTCAATTAAAATTGAAGATGTTAAAAAAGGTGCTGTTAAAGTAGCGTACGAAAATAAAGATAATGTTTCTATTAAAGATACTGTGACTGCTATCGAAAGTCGTGCCTATAAAAAAGGGTATGATGTGGATACTAAAGAATATAAACCTGATACTCTAATTGGAAAAGATGGAAAAGAGTATTACTTTGTAAAAGTGAAGGATTCCTCACCAAGACCAACAGGAACAATTGATAGCCCTGAGGTTACTGTAACTTATGTGTATGATTTACTATATGAAGAAATCACAAAAGCAACCAAACAAACGGTAACGTACGAAGGAGCAGGAGAAAAGACACCAGCCCCTAATGAACAAACAGATTATATATTTACTAGAAAAACAAACAAAGTTACAAACGTAACAACATGGAATGAAGAGACACATACTTATGAAGTCGTAACAACACCAAAAGTAGAAGGATACTATGCGGATAAAGCACAAGCAGGCGGAAAAGAGGTAACCCCAACAAATCCAGAAGCAAGTGATAAAGTAGTGTATAAACCATTAGGAAAAGTAATCTTAGTGGACGAAGGTGGAAATGAAATTCCAAACACACCAAAACCTACTTATAAAAACAATCCAAATGATCCAACTGTTGGAGGAGAAACACCAATTCCAGAAATTCCAGACGGATATGAAATCAAACCAAAACAAGACGTACCAGGATTCAATCCAGAAGGAAAAGTAGTCACTCCACCAAAACCAGGAGAAGACACAAGAATCGTGTTAGTAGCGAAGCAAGAAGATATCACAAAAGCAACCAAACAAACGGTAACGTACG
>CAUQZY010000035.1:0-16777 GCA_963522395.1 uncultured Streptococcus sp. | reverse complement strand
CTTGAGGATGCGCTCTTCTAATAATTTCATAAGACCTCCTAAAGTCTAAAAGCCAATCCATTTGCTTGTTTATAGTTTCTAGCAAGAAATAGAAAAAGGACCTACTTAATCTCTAAGTAAGTCCCCAAAATAGGCATGGCAAAAACGACCATACCTCACTTCTGACTTACTTATTGTTAGGTGTTCCGGCACCTTGTAGAAACGTCGTGCCAATTCACGACATAAACAAGTAAAATGATATTTAATTTTAAACAGGCTTGAGCCAATGTTTTTATTTTACACTAAATAACTTTAGAAATCAAATTTTTTGTTAATGTTTTGAGATAAAAAACGAACAAATATAAGAAAAGCGGACAAAGATTAACTTATTGGCTAACATTTATACTCAATGAAAATCAAAGAGCAAACTAGGAAGCTAGCCGCAGGCTGTACTTGAGTACGGTAAGGCGACGCTGACGTGGTTTGAATTTGATTTTCGAAGAGTATTAGAAGATTTTTTCATTATAAAAGACATATTATCAAGTTTCTTCAAGACCTGCTAATATGCCTTTTTCTGATTTGAAGGATTTTTTCTATTCTCTACTCGCTAAATCTTAAAAAATAACCATCTGGATCCAAAATCGCAAATTCATGGGGATATATAAAGCTATCTCCTACTCGAAATTCTCTTTTTGTCAGGGGACGATGGATAGGATAGTCAGCTTCCAGCAGTTTTTGGTGGAGCTGAGGAACATCTGCAATGCCAAAGGAAATATTGACACCGTGCCCGAAAGGATAGGTCAGCTGAGCTAATTCTTCTGCGCTGCCTTCTTCTAGCATAAGTTGGCAGTCTTCAAGCGAGAGGAAGAGAAATTTCTCCTCTGGACGCTCGTATTCGACAGAGAATCCTAGCAGGTCGCAGTAGAAGTGGCGTGATTTTTCGATGTCAGATACTACAAATTCAGGAATGACAGCTTGATAGTCCATTCGTTTTCTCCTTAGAGTTCAATCTCCAAGACAATCGGTGTATGGTCTTGGCGAGCACCAGAATCAATCATGTCAGACTTGGTCACCTTGTCAGCCACGCGGTTGCTTGTCAGCCAGTAGTCGATTCTCCAGCCTGTATTGTTGATTTTAGAAGTCTTGCTGCGTTGTGCCCACCAAGTGTAGCGTTCTGGAACATCGCCGTGAATGTGGCGGAAGGTATCCGTAAATCCAGTTGCCAAAAGGTTGGTAAATCCAGCACGTTCCTCGTCGGTAAATCCAGGTGAACGGCGGTTGCTAGCAGGATTTGCAAGGTCGATTTCATTGTGGGCTACATTGTAGTCACCGGTCGCAAGGACTGGTTTTTCTTTGTCTAGTTCAGCCAAGTACTCTGCATATTTGACATCCCAGACTTGGCGTTCTTCCAAGCGTTTGAGGCCATCGCCAGCATTTGGTGTGTAAACTTGGGTCACGAAAAATTCATCAAATTCCAAGGTGATGATACGGCCTTCCAAGTCCATGGTAGAAGGGGCACCGATTTCTGGGAAAGTGATAGTGGGTGTGAGTTCTTTCTTATAGAGGAACATGGTTCCAGCATAGCCTTTACGGGCAGGTTCTTGAGAAGAGCGCCACGTGTTTTCGTAGCCTGGGAAGAGTTCTTCTAAAATTTCCAAGTGTTTCTTTGTAGGACCCTTGGCAGAAAGCTTGGTTTCTTGGATAGCGATGATATCAGCATTTTCAGCGACCAAGGTTTGTAGTACTTCTTGGGACAATTTGGCACGAGCTGAGTCACTAGTTAGGGCAGCATTGAGGGAATCAATATTCCATGAGATAAGTTTCATAAAGTTACCTTTTTCATTCAGATTATAGATTTTATTATACCAAAAAAAGGTCCATTTCCCCAACGTATGGCTTGAAAAATCACTCTCTTTCGTTTATAATTAAGAATGATTTTATGAAAGGGAGTGAAAATAAATGAAATTTTACTCATATGACTATGTACTTAGCCAAATCAGTCAGCAAAATGGAATCATGATTGGCTTTGGGATTGTGCTCCTAGCTATCACAGGATTTTTTGCTTTTAAAGCCTATCGAGATAAAAAGGGGACTAAGTTTCGGGAATTGGTCATGATTTTGGCCTTGACCTTGGTGGCCATGCTTTTGGTGACAATCTCAAAATACCAGACCAATCAAGCCTCTAACAACCAATTTCAAACTTCCCTTCATTTCATAGAGGTTGTTTCCAAAGACTTGGGAGTGGATAAATCAGAAGTTTATGTCAATACTTCTGCAGCCACTGATGGAGCGCTTGTCAAGGTAGGTCCAAATTTCTACCGCGCCATGAACGGGAGCCAACCAGACAAGTATCTTTTAGAGAAATTAGAATTGCATCAAACAGACGCTATTGAATTGGTGGAGGTAAACAAATGACACTCAATTATATGGAAATTTTAATCAAACTGGCCTTGGGTCTTTTCTCGCTTGTTTTTGTTATCAATGTGACAGGAAAGGGAAATCTGGCGCCTAACTCTGCGACAGACCAAATTCAGAACTATGTTCTCGGTGGTATTATCGGTGGGGTGATTTACAATAGTTCTATTAGCATTCTCCAGTACGCAGTGATTTTGATGATGTGGACGATTTTGGTTTTGACCCTCAAGTGGCTTAGTAACAATGTTCATTTTGTCAAACGCTTGATTGATGGTAAGCCAACTCTCCTCATCAAAAATGGTCAGATTGACCCAGAAGCCTGTCGTTCAGTTGGTTTGTCTGCAGCGGAAGTAGCCCTCAAGCTTCGTAGCCAAGGGATTTTCCAGATGAAGCAGGTCAAACGCGCTGTGCAGGAGCAAAATGGCCAACTCATCGTGGTCCAAATGGGAGATGAAAATCCTAAGTATCCAGTTGTGACTGACGGTGTGATACAAGTCGATGTTTTGGAGTCGATTGGTCGTAACGAAGAGTGGTTGCTTGATAACCTCAGCAAGCAAGGGCATGACAATGTAGCCAATATCTTTATCGCTGAGTATGACAAGGGTGCTGTTACAGTCGTAACCTATGAATAAGAAAAACCTGGGGTCTTGGCCTCAGGTTTCTATTTGCAATCAGAAAGGGATGTTATGTCCATTATTCAAAAACTTTGGTGGTTTTTCAAGTTAGAAAAACGCCGTTATTTAGTCGGGATTGTGGCTCTGGTCTTGGTTTCCGTCCTCAACCTCATTCCCCCAATGGTTATGGGGAGGGTCATTGATGCCATCACATCGGGGCAATTAACCCAGCAGGACCTCCTTCTTGCCCTATTTTACTTGCTTCTTGCAGCCTTTGGGATGTACTATCTGCGCTATGTTTGGCGTATGTATATCCTTGGTACTTCCTACCGTCTGGGGCAGATTATGCGGTCTCGCTTGTTTGAGCATTTCACAAAAATGTCTCCAGCCTTTTATCAAACCTATAGGACGGGGGACCTGATGGCGCATGCCACCAACGATATCAATGCCTTAACCCGTCTGGCAGGTGGAGGAGTCATGTCTGCGGTGGATGCCTCTATCACGGCTTTAGTGACCTTGTTGACCATGCTCTTTAGCATTTCATGGCAGATGACCTTGGTTGCCATTCTTCCCCTGCCTTTCATGGCTTATGCGACCAGTCGTCTAGGGAGAAAGACCCACAAGGCCTTTGGCGAATCCCAAGCTGCCTTTTCCGAACTTAATAACAAGGTACAGGAGTCTGTATCAGGTATTAAAGTGACCAAGTCTTTCGGTTACCAGGCGGACGAGTTGAAGTCCTTTCAGGCAGTCAATGAATTGACCTTCCAAAAGAACCTGCAAACCATGAAATACGATAGTCTCTTTGACCCCATGGTTCTCTTGTTTGTTGGTTCATCCTATGTGTTAACCCTCTTGGTCGGCTCCTTGATGGTTCAGGAAGGGAAGATTACAGTTGGAAATCTAGTAACCTTTATCAGCTATTTGGATATGTTGGTTTGGCCTCTCATGGCCATTGGTTTCCTCTTTAATATCACTCAAAGAGGAAAGGTTTCCTACCAGCGGATTGAGGAACTTTTGTTTCAGGAATCACCTGTACAAGACCCTGAGTTTCCTTTATATGGCATTGAAAACGGGCGCCTGCAGTATGATATTGATAGCTTTGCCTTTGAAAATGAGGAAACACTGACGGATATTCACTTCAGTTTAGAAAAAGGTCAAACACTGGGGTTGGTCGGTCAGACAGGCTCTGGGAAAACGTCCTTGATCAAGCTCCTCTTGCGTGAATACGATGTGGACAAGGGAGCCATTTATCTAAATGGTCACGATATTCGGGACTATCGTCTGACAGATCTTCGTAGTCTTATGGGCTATGTTCCTCAGGACCAGTTTCTCTTTGCGACCTCTATCTTAGACAATATCCGCTTTGGAAATCCGAACTTGCCACTTTCAGCGGTCGAGGAAGCGACTAAGCTAGCTCAAGTTTACCAAGATATTGTGGATATGCCCCAAGGATTTGATACGTTGATTGGTGAAAAGGGAGTCAGTCTTTCTGGTGGTCAAAAGCAACGGCTGGCCATGAGTCGGGCGATGATTTTAGACCCAGATATTTTGATTTTAGATGATTCTTTGTCAGCTGTGGATGCCAAGACAGAGTATGCGATTATCGACAATCTTAAGGAGACGAGAAAGGAAAAGACAACCATTATTACGGCTCATCGCCTCAGTGCAGTTGTCCATGCAGATCTGATTTTAGTCCTGCAAAATGGTCAAATTATCGAACGAGGCAGGCACGAAGACCTACTAGCTATGGATGGCTGGTATGCCCAAACCTACCAGTCTCAGCAGTTGGAAATGAAAGGAGAAGAAGATGCAGAATAAGAAAGAACAATGGGCTGTATTGAAGCGCTTGATGTCCTATCTCAAGCCTTACGGCCTCCTGACCTTTTTGGCACTCAGTTTTCTCCTAGCGACGACGGTCATTAAAAGCGTCATTCCCCTTGTGGCTTCCCACTTTATTGACCAGTATCTCAGCAATCTTAACCAACTCGCTGTGACCGTTTTGCTGGCCTACTATGGCCTTTATATCCTACAAACTCTGGTCCAGTATGTCGGCAATCTTCTCTTTGCGCGCGTGTCTTACAGTATTGTTAGGGATATTCGTCGGGATGCCTTTGCCAATATGGAAAAGCTGGGCATGTCTTATTTTGACAAGACGCCAGCAGGCTCCATCGTCTCTCGTTTGACCAATGATACTGAGACCATCAGCGATATGTTTTCAGGGATTTTATCTAGCTTTATCTCAGCAGTTTTCATCTTTCTGACAACTCTTTATACCATGTTGGTATTGGATTTTCGTTTGACAGCTTTAGTCCTGCTCTTTCTCCCCTTGATTTTCCTTTTGGTCAATCTCTATCGGAAAAAATCAGTGAAAATCATTGAGAAAACCAGAAGTCTCTTGTCAGATATCAATAGCAAGCTGGCTGAGAACATCGAGGGAATCAGAATAATCCAGGCCTTTAATCAAGAGAAGCGCCTACAGTCAGAGTTTGATGAAATTAACCAAGAACACTTGGTCTATGCCAACCGTTCTGTAGCCTTGGATGCCCTCTTTTTGCGCCCTGCCATGAGTTTGCTGAAACTGCTTGGATATGCAGTCTTGATGGCTTATTTTGGCTACCGTGGTCTTTCTATCGGGATAACGGCCGGAACCATGTATGCCTTTATCCAGTACATCAATCGCCTCTTTGATCCCTTGATTGAGGTGACGCAAAACTTTTCAACCCTTCAAACGTCCATGGTGTCTGCAGGCCGTGTCTTTGCCTTGATTGACGAGAAGACCTATGAGCCTCATCAAAAAGATGGGCAATCTGAGATTAAAGAAGGTAATATACGTTTTGAACATGTGTGCTTCTCATATGACGGTAAACACCAGATTCTGGATGATATTTCCTTTTCAGTTAACAAGGGTGAAACCATTGCCTTTGTAGGTCATACGGGTTCAGGGAAATCGTCTATTATCAATGTCCTCATGCGTTTTTATGAATTCCAGTCAGGGCGAGTTCTCTTGGATGGGGTGGATATTAGGGATTTCAATCAGGAAGAGCTGAGAAAAAATATCGGTCTGGTCTTGCAAGATCCCTTCCTCTATCACGGGACTATCAAGTCCAATATCGCCATGTACCAAGATATCAGTGATGATCAGGTTCAGGCTGCAGCTGCCTTTGTGGATGCAGATTCCTTTATTCAGGAACTTCCTCTGGGCTATGATGCACCTGTTTCCGAGCGTGGTTCGAGCTTTTCAACTGGTCAACGCCAGATTCTGGCCTTTGCTAGAACAGTAGCCAGTCAGCCTAAAATCTTGATTTTGGATGAAGCGACAGCCAATATTGACTCTGAAACAGAAAGCTTGGTTCAAGCTTCTCTGGCTAAGATGAGACAGGGGCGAACAACCATTGCCATTGCCCACCGACTTTCTACCATCCAAGATGCCAACTGTATCTATGTTTTGGACAAGGGGCGTATTATCGAGAGCGGAACCCATGAGGAACTCTTGGCCTTGGGAGGAACCTATCACAAGATGTATAGCTTGCAGGCAGGGGCCATGTCTTAATACTCTTTGATTTTTATTGAGTAAAAGAAGGAAATCCTTCAAATTACAGATTTCTTACACCGCCTTTTCCATTTTGTGGTATAATGAAAAATGTTGACAAATAGTATAATAAAAACAAAGGAGAAACAGCATGCTGAAATGGGAAGACTTGCCCGTGGAAATGAAATCAAGCGAGGTTGAGTCTTACTACCAGCTTGTCTCTAAAAGGAAGGGTTCGCTGATTTTCAAGCGTTGCTTGGACTGGATTTTGGCCTTGGTCTTACTGGTTCTGACCTCTCCCATCTTTCTCATCTTGAGCATTTGGATCAAGTTGGATAGCAAGGGGCCAGTGATTTACAAGCAAGAGCGCGTGACCCAGTATAACCGTCGGTTCAAGATTTGGAAGTTCCGTACCATGGTGACGGATGCCGACAAAAAAGGAAGTTTGGTGACTTCTGCTAATGATAGTCGCATTACCAAGGTTGGCAATTTCATCCGTCGTGTGCGTTTGGATGAACTGCCTCAGCTGGTCAATGTCTTGAAAGGCGAAATGTCCTTTGTGGGGACGCGTCCTGAAGTGCCTCGTTACACAGAGCAGTATAGCCCTGAAATGATGGCGACCTTGCTCTTGCCAGCAGGGATCACCTCTCCAGCCAGCATTCACTACAAGGATGAGGATACTATCATCAGTCAAATGACGGAGAAAGGTCTGTCAGTTGACCAAGCCTATGTTGAACATGTCCTCCCTGAAAAGATGCGCTATAACCTTGCCTATCTCCGAGAATTTAGTTTCCTTAGAGACATCAAAATCATGTTTCAAACCGTGTTTGAAGTGCTAAAATAAAGTAGTCATGAGAAAATGAGTACAGATAAAAGGAGCAAATCAATGTCAAATTACAATATTCCATTTTCACCACCCGATATTACGGAAGCAGAAATTGCTGAAGTAGCAGACACCCTTCGTTCTGGTTGGATTACAACAGGTCCTAAGACAAAAGAACTAGAGCGTCGCTTGTCTCAATACACACAGACGCCTAAGACTGTCTGTCTCAACTCTGCGACTGCCGCTCTTGAGTTGATTTTACGCGTTTTGGAAGTGGGACCTGGCGACGAAGTCATCGTTCCAGCCATGACCTATACAGCTTCATGTAGTGTTATCACGCACGTAGGAGCGACCCCTGTCATGGTGGATATCCAAGCAGATACTTTTGAGATGGACTATGACTTACTGGAGCAAGCCATTACTGAAAAGACTAAGGTAATTATTCCGGTTGAGCTTGCGGGGATTGTTTGCGACTACGACCGTTTGTTCCAAGTAGTGGAGAAAAAACGTGACCTCTTTACCGCTTCAAGCAAGTGGCAAAAGGCCTTTAACCGTATTGTGATTGTCTCTGATAGTGCCCATGCTTTGGGATCTACTTATAAAGGACAACCAGCTGGTTCTATCGCTGACTTTACTTCCTTCTCATTCCATGCAGTTAAGAACTTTACAACGGCAGAAGGTGGAAGTGCGACTTGGAAAGCCAATCCAGCGATTGACGACGAAGAGATGTACAAGGAATTCCAAATCCTTTCACTTCACGGGCAAACTAAGGATGCTCTTGCCAAGATGCAACTGGGGTCATGGGAATACGATATCGTCACACCAGCCTACAAGTGCAATATGACCGATATCATGGCGTCACTTGGTTTGGTACAATTGGATCGTTACCCAAGTTTGCTTGGCCGTCGTAAGGACATCGTGGACCGTTATGATCGTGGTTTTGCAGGTTCTCGCATCCATCCTTTGGCACACAAGACTGAAACTGTCGAATCTTCACGCCACCTCTACATCACCCATGTAGAAGGAGCGAGCTTAGAAGAACGCAATCTCATCATCCAAGAACTGGCTAAAGCAGGAATTGCAAGTAACGTACATTACAAGCCACTTCCGCTCTTGACAGCTTATAAGAATCTTGGTTTTGATATGGCGAATTATCCTAAGGCTTATACCTTCTTTGAAAATGAAATTACCCTTCCTCTTCATACTAAACTAAGCGATGAAGAAGTGGACTATATCATTGAGACTTTCAAAACAGTTTCTGAAAAAGTGCTAACTTCATCAAAAAAATTGTAAAAAAGTCTTGACAAAGAAAAAACAAAGTATTAAAATAAGTTCAACAAATCAGAAAAGTAACTATTTTTGATCTTCAGGGAGCCTGTGGTGATTGTGAACAGGTGGTTGGAAGTAGTGAAAGTGGGCTGATTTTAAAAATGAATTTGAAACAATGAAAATTCGGTGCGCACACCTTACAGTGCAACTTGTTGTTAGACAAGGCAGAGATGTAAAGGGATAGTCCCTTTATAATTGAGGTGGCACCGCGTTACCAACGCCCTCACACGGAAGTATATTCTGTGTGTGGGCTTTTTTCTTTCGGTCATTTTGTTTTTCTTTTATTAGGGCGTTAAGTCGCTTTGATGAACTTAAGTTCTATCTGCAGCTCCTTGCCTACTACTAAAAGCAAACAAAAAGCCGAATTAATATAGAAAGAGGAAAAATTTTATGACAACTAAAGGTTATTTTGGACAATTTGGTGGTAGTTTTGTACCGGAGCCGATTCAGGCTTTGTTGGATGAGTTGGAAGTGACATTTGAAAAGTACAAGGATGATCCAGAATTTTTGGCAGAATTTCGCCATTACTTAAAGGACTATTCAGGTCGCGAAACACCGCTCTATTTTGCAGAAAGTTTGACAGAGCACCTAGGTGGAGCTAAGATTTATCTCAAGCGCGAAGATCTTAACCATCTGGGTTCTCACAAGCTCAACAACGTTTTAGGACAAATCCTTCTTGCCAAACGTATGGGTAAAAAACGAGTGATCGCAGAAACAGGAGCTGGTCAACACGGTGTTGCGACAGCAGCGGCTGCAGCCAAGTTTGGTATGGCCTGTGATGTCTACATGGGGGCAGAGGATGTGGAGCGTCAACGTCTCAATGTTTTCCGTATGGAGATGATGGGAGCAACTGTTCACGCAGTTGAAACTGGAACGCGTACCCTTAAGGATGCGGTTGATGCAGCCTTTGGAGCATGGATGAATGATTTGGAAGCCTTCTATGTTCTGGGATCTGCTGTGGGACCTCACCCATATCCTACAATTGTCCACGAGTTCCAAAAGGTCATCAGTGAAGAATCTCGTCGTCAAATCTTAGAAAAAGAAGGTCGTTTACCAGACTACGTCATTGCCTGTGTAGGTGGTGGTTCTAATGCTATTGGTGCATTTTCTCAGTATGTGGCTGATGAAGAAGTCAAATTGGTTGGGGTTGAAGCTGCTGGTCACGGACTTGACACAGATAAGCACGCAGCTACTATGACAAAAGGTAGTATCGGAATTGTCGACGGCATGAAGACTTATGCAGTCTTTAAGGAAGATGGAGAGCTAGCTCCAGTTTACTCTATCTCAGCTGGATTGGACTATCCAGGGGTTGGCCCAGAACACGCCTACTTTAAAGATTCAGGTCGCGTGGAATATGTGGCTGCGACAGACGAAGAAGCTGTTCAAGCCTTGCTCCTCCTCAGCAAGACTGAAGGGATTATCCCAGCGATTGAAAGCTCACACGCTATCGCAGAAGCAGTTAAACGTGCACCGAAACTAAGCAAAGACGACATTATCATTATCAATGTCTCTGGTCGTGGAGACAAGGACGTAGCTGCGATTGCAGACTACCTAGAAGCTAAAAAATAATAGATGGAAAAATTACAGTCTTTTCTCTCACAGAGAGCTTGTGGTTGCTGGAAACAAGCAGAGAAAGCTGTAAGGTTGGGTCCATCTGAAACGAGAGAAGAAAACATAATTCTCAAGGGAGTGCCCTTTATCGCACAGCCTGTTACAGGAGGTTTCTGAGACAGGAATGAGAGATAGGAGAAATCCTATAATTGAGGTGGCACCGCGAATTTCGTCCTCACGCAAGTTATTTTGCGTGGGGATTTTTTATACAGTCGCCACCAACTAGAATTAGAACTGAAAGGGAAATTACAATGGAACGAATCATTCATGGAGATGTCTTATCACCAATCTTGGCTTATATGCGCCTAAAGGGGCAACACAAGGTTATCTTAGAGAGTATTCCGAGAGACAAGGAAACAGCTCGTTTTTCTATCCTAGCCTATAATCCTGTTTTTGAGATTAAGTTTGAAAATGGAGTTCTTTATCAAAATGGGCAGGTGATTGATCGGGATCCCTTGGATTTCCTTTATGAAGTGACTCATAAGAGCCAACACCATTCAGAGCTACCTTTTGGTGGTGGGGCAATTGGTTTTGTTGGTTACGATATGATCTCGCTTTATGAAGAAATTGGGCAAATCCCTCAGGATACCATTGGAACGCCAGACATGCATTTCTTCGTTTATGAGAGTTACATGGTCTTTGACCACAAGAAGGAGAAAATCCATGTCATCGAGGATGCTCTCTATAGTGAGCGTAGTCAAGAAAACTTGGAAGAAGCCTTGAACCAAGTGCTTGAGGAATTACGCATTCCTGCTCCAAATGAATTTGAAGACTTGGATCTATCTCCGTTAGACTTCAAACCCCATATTGCTCCTCAGAAGTTTGAGGAAATGGTGGAAACCGCTCGTGACTTGATTCGTAATGGAGATATGTTCCAATGTGTACTTAGTCAACGCTTCTCAGCAGAAGTGACTGGAAATCCATTTGACTTCTACAGAAATCTACGCGTGACTAATCCTTCTAATTACCTTTATTTCTATGATTTTGGGGATTATCAAATCATCGGTGCCAGTCCAGAAAGTTTGGTTTCTGTCAAAAATGGCATCGTGACAACCAATCCGATTGCAGGGACACGACCAAGAGGAGCTACGGATGAAGAAGACAAGGCTTTGGCGACAGATCTGCTTTCGGATGAGAAGGAAACAGCAGAGCATCGAATGTTAGTAGACTTGGGACGAAATGATATTGGCCGCATCTCTGAAACGGCCAGTGTCCAAGTCACTAAGTATATGGAAGTGGAGCTCTTCCGCTATGTCATGCATTTGACCAGTGTGGTCAAGGGGCGTTTGCTTCCAGAACTCACTGCCATGGATGCCTTGAAAGCAACACTTCCAGCTGGAACCGTTTCTGGAGCACCAAAGATTCGAGCTATGAGACGTATCTATGAATTGGAAACAGAAAAACGGGGAGTATATGCAGGAGCAATCGGCTACTTGTCTGCGACAGGTGATATGGACTTTGCCATTGCCATCCGAACCATGATTCTTAAAAATCAAACAGCCTATGTGCAGGCTGGGGCAGGGATTGTCTATGACTCTATCGCCCAAAACGAATACCAAGAAACCATTAACAAAGCTAAATCTATGACTAGAATTGGAGAACTAAGACCATGATTTTATTGATTGACAACTATGATTCTTTTACCTATAACTTGGCCCAATATATTGGGAATTTTGCAGAAGTACAGGTCTTGAGAAATGATGATCCCAAGCTGTATGAAGAAGCTGAAAAAGCAGATGGTCTGGTCTTTTCTCCTGGTCCTGGTTGGCCAGTTGATGCTGGAAAGATGGAAGACATGATTCGTGATTTTGCTGGCAAGAAGCCGATTCTAGGGATTTGTTTGGGCCACCAAGCCATTGCAGAAGTCTTTGGTGGTAAGTTAGGTTTGGCTCCAAAAGTCATGCATGGGAAACAGAGCAATATCAGCTTTGAAGCGCCATCTGTTTTGTATCAAGGCATCGAGGATGGCCGTGCGGTCATGCGTTACCACAGTATTTTGATTGAAGAAATGCCAGAAGACTTTGAAGTGACAGCTCGTTCAACTGATGACCAAGCTATCATGGGAATTCAACATAAAAGCCTACCGATTTATGGCTTCCAGTACCATCCAGAAAGTATCGGAACGCCAGATGGCTTGTCTTCTATTCGGAATTTTATCGAGAAGGTTGTAAAGTGAGGAAATTAGGATGAAAGAGATTATTGAAAAACTAGCAAAATTTGAAAATTTATCAGGTGTGGAAATGACGGATGTCATTGAGCGTATCGTAACTGGGCGTGTAACGGAGGCGCAGATTGCTTCTCTCCTTTTAGCTCTTAAGATGAAGGGGGAAACACCTGAAGAACGCACAGCCATTGCCCAAGTCATGAGAGGACATGCCCAACATATTCCAACTGAAATTCATGATGCCATGGACAACTGTGGTACAGGTGGAGATAAGTCTTTCAGTTTTAATATTTCCACAACTGCAGCTTTTGTCTTGGCTGGTGGCGGTGTTCATATGGCCAAGCACGGGAACCGCTCGATTTCTTCTAAATCTGGTTCTGCAGATGTTCTCGAAGCCTTGGGAATCAACCTAGACCTCAAACCAGCTGAACTAGGTAAGGTCTTTGATAAAACTGGCATCGTCTTTCTCTTTGCTAAAAATATGCACCCAGCTATGAAATACATCATGCCAGCTCGTTTGGAATTGGGAATTCCAACGATTATGAACTTGACTGGTCCCCTGATTCACCCAATGGCTTTGGAAACACAGCTTCTTGGAATTAGTCGTCCAGAACTTCTAGAAAGTACAGCTCAGGTTTTGAAAAATATGGGTCGCAAACGTGCCATCGTTGTTGCTGGGCCAGAAGGATTGGATGAAGCTGGTTTGAACGGAACAACCAATATTGCTCTTCTTGAAAATGGTGAAATTACCTTGTCAAGCTTCACTCCAGAAGATCTGGGGATGGAACGTTACGCTATCGAAGATATTCGTGGAGGAAATGCTCAGGAAAATGCAGAAATTTTGCTTAGTGTTCTTAAAAATGAACCAAGTCCATTCTTGGAAACGACAGTTTTAAATGCTGGTCTTGGTTTCTATGCTAATGGTAAGGTAGCTAGTATCAAAGAAGGAGTTGTCTTGGCTCGTCAAGTGATTGCTAGTGGCAAGGCCCTTGAAAAACTCAAACTGTTACAGGAGTACCAAAAATGAGTCAGGAATTTTTAGCACGAATCTTAGATCAGAAGGCGCGTGAGGTTGAGCAGATGGAGCTGGAGGAAATCCAGCCCCTGCGCCAGACTTATCGCTTGGCTGAATTTTTAAAGAATCACCAAGACCGTTTACAGGTAATCGCTGAAGTCAAGAAAGCTAGCCCTAGTCTGGGAGATATCAATCTCGATGTGGATATTGTGCAACAGGCCCAGACTTATGAAGCGAACGGAGCAGTGATGATTTCTGTTCTGACAGATGAAGTTTTCTTTAAAGGACATTTGGATTATCTGCGGGAAATTTCCAGTCAGGTAAACATTCCGACGCTCAACAAGGACTTTATTATCGATGAAAAGCAAATCATCCGTGCTCGCAATGCCGGTGCGACAGTCATCTTGCTTATTGTGGCAGCCTTGTCAGAAGAACGCCTCAAGGAACTGTACGACTACGCGACAGAGCTTGGTTTGGAAGTCTTGGTGGAGACTCACAATCTAGCTGAACTAGAGGTGGCCCACAGACTTGGTGCTGAGATTATTGGGGTTAATAACCGCAACTTGACCACCTTTGAAGTCGACTTGCAGACCAGTGTAGACTTGGCCCAGCACTTTAAGGAAGGTCTCTATTACATTTCTGAATCTGCTATTTTTACAGGGCAGGATGCGGAACGAGTAGCACCATCCTTTAACGGAATTTTGGTGGGAACAGCTCTCATGCAGGCAGAGGATGTGGCTCAAAGAATCAAGGAGTTGCAGATTGACAAAGGTTAAGATTTGTGGACTATCGACCAAAGAAGCGGTAGAAACAGCCGTTTCAGCAGGAGCAGACTACATCGGTTTTGTCTTCGCACCTAGTAAAAGACAGGTGACCTTGGAAGAGGCTGCTGAGCTGGCAAAGCCCATTCCTGCTAATGTTAAGAAGGTTGGCGTATTTGTTTCACCAAGTCGGGCAGAACTACTAGAAGCGATTGAAAAAGTTGGCTTGGACTTGGTTCAAGTTCACAGTCAGGTGGCAGATGATTTGTTTGAGGATTTGCCTTGTGCCAGCATTCAGGCTGTGCAGGTGGATGGAGAGGGTCATGTGCCCAATTCTCAGGCAGACTATCTACTCTTTGATGCCCCTGTGGCTGGGAGTGGCCAGACCTTTGACTGGGCTCAACTGGATACGATTGGACTAACTCAGCCTTTCTTTATCGCAGGTGGGCTTAATGAAGACAATGTAGTAAAAGCAATTCAACACTTTACTCCCTATGCAGTAGATGTATCGAGCGGAGTGGAGACAGATGGACAAAAAGATCAGGAAAAGATTAGAAGATTTATAGAGAGGGTAAAGAATGGCATATCAAGAACCAAATAAAGATGGATTTTACGGAAAATTCGGTGGACGTTTCGTCCCAGAAACATTGATGACAGCAGTTTTGGAGTTGGAGAAGGCCTACCGTGAAAGTCAGGCAGACCCAAGTTTCCAAGAGGAATTAAACCAACTCTTACGCCAGTATGTGGGACGTGAAACTCCGCTTTACTACGCAAAAAATTTGACCCAGTATATTGGCGGAGCCAAGATTTATCTTAAACGTGAAGACCTTAACCATACAGGGGCCCACAAGATTAACAATGCCTTGGGACAAGTTCTTCTGGCTAAACGCATGGGTAAAAAGAAAATTATCGCTGAAACAGGTGCTGGTCAGCACGGTGTGGCAACTGCAACAGCTGCAGCCCTCTTTAACATGGAATGTACTATCTACATGGGTGAGGAAGATGTCAAACGCCAAGCCCTCAATGTCTTCCGTATGGAGCTTTTGGGAGCCAAGGTTGAGGCTGTGACAGATGGTTCGCGCGTGCTCAAGGATGCAGTTAATGCAGCCCTTCGTTCATGGGTAGCTAATATCGATGACACCCACTATATCCTTGGTTCTGCCTTGGGGCCTCATCCTTTCCCAGAAATCGTTCGTGACTTCCAAAGTGTCATCGGTCGAGAGGCTAAACAACAGTACCGTGACTTGACAGGACAAGACTTACCAGATGCCCTAGTAGCCTGTGTTGGTGGTGGTTCTAATGCTATCGGACTCTTCCATCCATTTGTAGAAGATGAGTCAGTAGCCATGTATGGGGCTGAAGCAGCTGGACTTGGTGTAGACACAGAGCACCACGCAGCTACCTTGACCAAGGGTCGTCCTGGTGTCCTTCACGGCTCTCTCATGGATGTGCTCCAAGATGCTCATGGTCAAATTCTTGAAGCCTTCTCTATCTCAGCAGGTTTGGACTATCCTGGTATCGGTCCAGAACATTCTCACTACCACGATATCAAACGTGCCAGCTATGTTCCTGTGACAGACGAAGAAGCCTTGGAAGGATTCCAGCTCTTGTCTCGTGTGGAAGGGATTATCCCAGCCTTGGAATCTAGCCATGCTATCGCTTTTGCGGTGAAATTGGCCAAAGAACTCGGACCAGACAAGTCCATGATTGTCTGCTTATCAGGTCGTGGGGACAAGGATGTGGTTCAAGTCAAAGACCGCTTGGAAGCAGATGCAGCAAAGAAGGGAGAAGCTCATGCCTAAGACACTAACAGAAAAATTGAATGCTATTAAAGCAGCTGGAAAAGGAATTTTCGTTCCCTATATCATGGCTGGGGATCATGAGAAAGGTTTAGATGGTCTCGCTGAAACAATCCACTTTTTAGAAGATTTGGGTGTCTCAGCTATTGAAGTGGGTATTCCCTTTTCAGACCCTGTTGCAGATGGACCTGTGATTGAAGAAGCAGGATTGCGCAGTCTAGCTCATGGGACTTCTACCCAGGCTTTGGTTGAAACCTTGAAAACCATTCAAACAGAGGTGCCACTTGTCATCATGACCTACTTCAACCCCCTCTTTCAGTACGGTGTGGAGAACTTTGTCAAAGATTTGGCAGATACAGCAGTTAAGGGTTTGATTATTCCAGACCTGCCTCATGAGCATGCCAACTTTGTAGAACCATTTTTGGCAGACACAGACATTGCCTTGATTCCCCTAGTTAGCTTGACAACAGGCCTTGAGCGTCAAAAAGAGTTGATCAAGAGAGCAGAAGGCTTTGTCTATGCCGTTGCCATCAATGGGGTGACAGGGAAGTCAGGCAATTACCGAGCAGACTTGGACAAGCACTTGGCGCAATTGCATCAAGTAGCTGACATCCCAGTCTTGACAGGTTTTGGTGTGTCTAGTCAAGAAGATGTAGAACGTTTCAATGCGGTGTCAGATGGCGTGATTGTCGGTTCGAAAATAGTAAAAGCTCTCCACCAAGGAGAGCCAATTGAGGA
>CAUQZY010000034.1:0-17591 GCA_963522395.1 uncultured Streptococcus sp. | reverse complement strand
TCTTTTCCTGTTTTGAAGGTTCATGAGACTATTTTATCTCCTTAGAAAGGAAAACTCTCAAATTGTCCTACAAATTTCTACTCTTCGACCTTGACCACACTCTTCTTGATTTTGATGCTGCTGAGGATGTGGCTTTGACGCAACTTCTAAAAGAAGAAGGAGTTGCAGATGTTCAGGCTTATAAAGACTATTACGTTCCTATGAACAAGGCTCTCTGGAAGGAATTGGAGCTGAAGAAAATCAGTAAACAGGAGCTGGTTAACACGCGCTTTTCTCGTTTATTTGGTCATTTTGGACAGGAAAAAGACGGTAGTTTTCTAGCCCAGCGTTACCAATTTTACCTCGCTCAACAGGGGCAAACTTTTTCAGGCGCTCATGAACTCTTAGACAGCCTTATCGAGAGAGATTTTGAGCTATATGCTGCGACAAATGGCATTACTGCCATTCAAACAGGGCGTTTGGCTCAATCGGGTCTGGCACCTTATTTCAATCAAGTCTTTATCTCTGAACAGTTGCAAACACAAAAGCCAGATGCTCTCTTTTATGAAAAAATTGGCCAACAGATTGCAGGTTTTAGTAAAGAAAAGACGCTGATGATTGGAGATTCCCTAACCGCCGACATTCAAGGTGGCAATAATGCGGGGATTGACACTATCTGGTACAACCCTCATCGCCTAGAAAATCACACACAAGCCCAGCCAACCTACGAAGTCCATTCTTACCAAGACTTGCTGGATTGTTTAGATAAACTGTAAAAAGTGGTTTAGACAGCCACTTTTTGCTATAATAGAGGCAGTAAAAATGAAGGAGTCGGCTATGGAACACTCGTCTTGGCATGCTTTGATTAAGGGACAATTACCTGAGGGTTATTTTAGGAAAATCAATCAGTTTATGGAGCAGGTCTATGCTCAGGGGACTGTTTATCCGCCCAAGGAAAAGGTTTTTCAGGCTCTCTTGACAACATCGCTTGAAGATGTTAAGGTGGTGATTCTAGGACAGGATCCCTATCACGGACTAGGTCAAGCGCAGGGCTTGAGTTTTTCTGTTCCTGACTCTATCCCAGCTCCGCCATCCTTGCAAAATATCTTGAAGGAATTGTCAGATGATATCGGGGTCAAGAAATCTCATGATTTGACAGCTTGGGCTGAGCAAGGAGTCTTGCTTCTTAATGCTTGTTTGACGGTTCCTGCTGGACAGGCCAATGGTCATGCTGGTCAGATATGGGAGCCTTTTACAGATGCTGTGATTCAGGTGGTCAATCATCTGGATAGACCAGTCGTTTTTGTGCTCTGGGGAGCTTATGCACGCAAGAAGAAGGCCTTGGTTACCAATCCTCATCACTTGATTATCGAATCAGCCCATCCCAGTCCTTTGTCAGTTTATAGAGGATTTTGGGGTTCCAAGCCTTTTTCCAAGGCTAATACATTCTTAAAAGAGACAGGACAAGAGCCAATCGATTGGCTTAGATAAGGAGAAAATATGCCTCAGTTAGCGACGATTTGCTACATTGATAACGGGAAAGAACTGCTCATGCTCCATCGTAATAAGAAACCAAATGATGTCCATGCGGGTAAATGGATTGGTGTAGGTGGTAAGCTAGAGAGAGGAGAGACGCCTCAGGAATGCGCAGCGCGTGAAATCCTCGAAGAAACAGGGCTGAAAGCTAAGCCAGTTCTAAAAGGTGTTATCACTTTTCCTGAATTTACGCCAGATTTAGACTGGTACACCTATGTTTTTAAAGTGACAGAGTTCGAGGGGGACTTGATTGACTGCAACGAGGGAACGCTAGAATGGGTTCCCTATGACGAGGTTTTGAGTAAGCCGACTTGGGAAGGTGACCATACCTTTGTTGGGTGGCTTTTAGAAGATAAACCCTTCTTTTCAGCCAAGTTTGTTTATGATGGGGATAAGTTGTTGGATACCCAAGTCGATTTCTATGAATAAAGGAGAAAGCAGATGCTACTAATCAAAAACGGTCGTGTAATGGATCCTAAGTTTGGTTTGGATCAAGTGTGTGATGTCTTAGTTCAAGATGGGAGAATTGTCAAAATTGCACCTGAGATTAAAGAAGAAGGAGCAGAGATGATTGATGCTACAGGTCTAGTCGTTGCTCCTGGCTTGGTCGATATTCATGTTCATTTCCGTGAACCTGGTCAAACTCATAAAGAAGATATTCATACGGGTGCCCTAGCAGCCGCTGCAGGTGGTTTTACAACTGTCGTCATGATGGCTAATACTAGTCCAACCATTTCAGACGTGGAGACTTTGCAAGAAGTTCTCCAGTCAGCTGCCAAAGAGAAGATTAATGTTAAGACGGTTGCGACCATTACTAAAAACTTTAATGGTCAAGATTTGACTGACTTTAAGGCACTCTTAGAAGCAGGTGCGGTTGGTTTCTCTGATGACGGTATTCCACTTGAAAGTAGTAAAGTTGTCAAGGAAGCCATGGAAGAAGCCAAAAAGCTTAATACCTTTATTAGTCTTCATGAGGAAGATCCAGGATTGAACGGTGTTCTTGGGTTTAATGAAAACATTGCTAAAGAACATTTCCATATCTGCGGTGCTACTGGGGTGGCTGAGTATGCTATGATGGCGCGTGATGTCATGATTGCCTATGCAACCAAGGCCCATGTTCACATCCAGCATTTGTCTAAGGAAGAAAGTGTTAAAGTAGTGGAGTTTGCTCAAGGATTGGGAGCGCAAGTAACAGCAGAAGTAGCGCCACAGCATTTCTCTAAGACAGAAGCACTTCTTTTGACACAAGGAAGCAATGCTAAGATGAATCCGCCACTTCGTTTGGAATCAGACCGTCGTGCTGTTATCGAAGGTCTCAAATCAGGCATCATCACAGTTATCGCAACTGACCACGCGCCTCACCATGCAGATGAGAAAAATGTTGAGGATATTACCAAAGCGCCATCTGGTATGACTGGTTTGGAAACATCTCTTTCTCTCGGTTTAACTTATTTGGTGGAAGCTGGGGAGTTGAGCTTGATGGAATTACTCGAAAAGATGACCTATAACCCAGCCAAGCTTTATAACTTTGAAGCAGGTTACTTGGCTGAGAATGGTCCAGCAGATATCACTATTTTTGATGCTAAGGCTGACCGCCTTGTGGACTCCCATTTTGCTTCCAAAGCAGCTAATTCACCATTCATCGGTGAAACCTTAAAAGGGCAGGTTAAATATACCATCTGTAAGGGACAAATTGTCTATCAAAACTAGGTGGGAGTCTGCTCTGTAAACAAAAAGAATAGAGAGCCTATATGTACCAAACTCATCATTTTAAAGACAAATTTATCTTATTTTTAAAGATATTTTTCCCTATCCTGATTTATCAATTTGCCAATTATTCTGCCTCCTTTGTTGATACGACTATGACTGGCCAATACAATACCATGGACTTGGCTGGTGTGTCTATGGCAACCAGTATCTGGAATCCTTTCTTTACATTCCTGACAGGGATTGTATCAGCCCTGGTGCCCATCATTGGTCACCATCTTGGTCGAGGTAAAAAGGAAGAAGTTGCGTCTGATTTTTACCAGTTCATCTATCTGGCCTTGGGTCTATCTGTACTCTTGCTGGGAATGGTACTTTTCCTGGCACCACCAATCTTGAATCATATTGGACTAGAAGCACCGGTGGCGGCAGTAGCTGTTCGTTATCTCTGGTTTTTATCTATCGGGATTATCCCCTTGTTGCTCTTTAGTGTCATTCGTTCCTTGCTGGATTCGCTGGGCTTGACCAAACTTTCCATGTATCTCATGCTTTTGTTACTTCCTCTCAATAGTGGATTTAACTATCTCTTGATTTTCGGAGCCTTTGGTGTTCCAGAATTAGGGGGTGCTGGTTCAGGTTTAGGAACATCCTTGGCCTACTGGGTCTTACTGGGAATTTCTGTACTGGTTTTATTTAAACAGGAGAAGCTCAAAGCCTTGCATTTTGAGAAACGCATTCCGCTTAATATGGATAAAATCAAGGAAGGAGTTCGCTTAGGTCTGCCTATTGGGGGAACTGTCTTTGCGGAAGTAGCTATCTTTTCCGTGGTTGGTTTAATTATGGCTAAGTTCTCGTCCTTGATTATCGCTAGTCACCAGTCAGCTATGAACTTTTCAACTCTCATGTACGCCTTTCCTATGAGTATTTCATCGGCTATGGCTATTGTCGTTTCCTATGAAGTGGGAGCCAAGAGATTTGATGATGCGAAAACCTATATTGGTTTAGGAAGAGGAACAGCCCTCATTTTTGCAGCTTTCACCTTATCCTTCCTTTACATTTTTCGAGGAAATGTGGCTAGTCTTTATGGTAATGATCCAGAATTTATTGATTTGACAGCACGCTTTTTGACTTACAGCCTTTTCTTCCAGTTAGCAGATACCTTTGCGGCACCGCTTCAGGGAATTTTACGGGGTTATAAGGATACAGTTATTCCTTTTTACCTTGGTTTGGTTGGTTATTGGGGCGTAGCAATCCCAGTGGCTATGGTATTTGATTCCCTAACAGATTTTGGAGCTTATTCATACTGGATTGGTTTGATTATTAGTCTGATTGTGAGTGGGGCGCTCTATCGTTGGCGTTTAACTGTGATTATGAAGAGATTTGAATCCGTAGCAAAATCTAAACGATAAAAAGTTTGTGAAAAAATATTCTTATTAAGAAAATCCCTTGTTTTCATGGGATTTTCTTTTTTATTTTGTGAAATTTCTTTTAGAAAAACTTTGACAGTATTTGCCAAAAACGGTAAAATAGTAAGGTAAGAAGAAAGTTAGAAAGGCAAGAAGATGTCAACTTTAGATAAAAATCTTTTGCTAGAAATGTTCCGTAAGATGGAAGAAATCCGTCGTATGGACTTAAAAATTGCGCAATTAGTAAAGAAAGGGAAAGTGCCAGGAATGACGCACTTTTCTGTTGGAGAAGAGGCAGCTAACGTGGGGGCTATGTTGGCTCTCAATCCAGATGATCTGATTACCTCAAACCACCGTGGTCACGGACAAGCTATTGCCAAAGGGATTGATCTCAACGGAATGATGGCTGAAATCCTTGGTAAATACACTGGAACCTGTAAAGGTAAAGGTGGATCTATGCATATCGCCGACCTTGATGCTGGTAACCTTGGTGCCAATGGTATCGTAGGTGGTGGTATGGGAATCGCTGTTGGTGCAGCCCTCAGTCAGCAAATGCAAAATACCGGTAAAATCGTTGTCTGCTTCTTTGGAGATGGTGCGACCAATGAAGGTGTTTTCCACGAAGCAGTGAACATGGCTTCTATCTGGAACCTGCCAGTCATTTTCTACTGCATTAACAACGGTTATGGAATCTCTGCGGATATCAAGAAAATGACCAATGTGGAGCATATCCATCAACGTAGCGCCGCTTATGGAATTCCTGGAATGTTCATCGAAGACGGTAACAATGTCATTGATGTTTATGAAGGATTTAAGAAAGCTGTAGACCATGTTCGTGGTGGCAATGGACCAGTCTTGATTGAAAGTGTAACTTATCGCTGGCTTGGTCACTCATCATCTGACCCTGGTAAATATCGTACCCGTGAAGAAGTGGAATTGTGGAAACAAAAAGACCCGATCGAAAACCTCCGCAATTACTTTATTGAAAATAACATTGCGAGTGCCGAAGAATTGGAAGAAATCCAAGCGCAAGTCAAGGAAGCAGTAGAAGCTTCTGTTAAATTTGCGGAAGAAAGTCCATTTCCACCGCTTGAATCAGCATTTGAAGATATTTACGCAGACTAAGGAGAAAGAGATAAAATGGAAACAAAAACAATGTCCTTCCGTGACACCATTATCCTTGCTATGTCTGAGGAAATGCGTCGCGATGAAAATGTGTTCTTGATGGGAGAAGATGTCGGTGTCTTCGGAGGAGACTTCGGTACTTCTGTTGGAATGCTTGAAGAATTTGGTCCAGAACGCGTTCGTGACTGTCCGATTTCTGAAGCTGCCATCTCTGGAGCAGCAGCAGGAGCAGCCATGACAGGACTTCGTCCAATCGTCGATATGACCTTTATGGACTTCTCTGTCATTGCTATGGACAATATCGTCAACCAAGCCGCTAAAACTCGTTACATGTTTGGTGGTAAAGGTCAGGTTCCAATGACCGTTCGATGCGCTGCTGGTAACGGAGTTGGCTCTGCCGCTCAGCACTCACAATCTCTAGAGTCTTGGTTCACTCATATCCCAGGACTTAAGGTTGTGGCTCCAGGTACGCCTGCGGACATGAAAGGATTGCTTAAGTCTTCTATCCGTGATAACAACCCAGTTATCATTCTTGAGTACAAGTCAGAATTTAACCAAAAAGGGGAAGTGCCAGTTGATCCAGACTACACGATTCCACTTGGAGTTGGGGAAATCAAACGTGAAGGTACGGATGTAACAGTTGTTACTTATGGAAAAATGCTTCGCCGTGTGGTTCAAGCTGCTGAAGAATTAGCAGAAGAAGGAATTTCTGTTGAGATTGTTGACCCACGTACCCTTGTTCCGCTTGATAAGGATATCATCATCAACTCAGTGAAGAAGACTGGTAAAGTTGTTCTGGTCAACGATGCCCACAAAACAAGTGGCTATATCGGAGAGATTTCAGCTATTATTTCAGAATCAGAAGCATTTGACTATCTAGATGCACCAATCCGCCGTTGTGCAGGAGAAGATGTGCCAATGCCTTACGCACAAAACCTGGAAAATGCAATGATTCCAACAGTTGAAAGCATCAAAGATGCCATCCGTAAAACATATAACAAAGAATAGCTTTACATAAATTAAATTATGTAAAACCCTTGCTGTTTTTAACTTTAGTAACTTGAGATACATTTTGTATCCAAATGATTTGAAGAGTTGCGACATGAGTGAGTCGAATCGATAATATTCGACGAATGAATTAGTAAGTCTACTAGGTTGACCGCCTAATAGCGGCAACCGTAGCAACTTGAGATACGTGTTGTATCCAAGTTGCTTGTAGAGTTGAACACGGGCTAAAAGCTCGGAAAAAAGATAAATCTCCTTGGCTTCATCGAAGCCATCGTCGATTTCCTATTTTTCAGTCGCTTTTAACGCCCTTTGTATCATAAATAGAATTGGAGAGGTCATGGCTGATGACAAGCTAAGAGCGACTCCTGCAGCTAGAAAGTTAGCGGATGATTTAGGAATCAACCTCTACGACGTTTCTGGCTCAGGTGCAAACGGTCGTGTCCACAAAGAAGACGTGGAAACTTATAAAGACACAAACGTGGTTCGCATTTCGCCACTTGCAAAACGAATTGCCCTCGAACATAACATTGCGTGGCAGGAAATTCAAGGAACTGGTCACCGTGGTAAAATCATGAAGAAGGATGTTTTGGCCTTGCTTCCTGAAAATATTGAAAACGACACCATCAAGTCTCCTGCTCAGATTGAAAAAGCGGAAGAAGTTCCTGATAACGTAACACCTTACGGTGAAATCGAGCGTATTCCAATGACACCGATGCGTAAGGTTATTGCTCAACGTATGGTTGAATCTTACCTAACTGCGCCAACCTTTACGCTTAACTACGATGTCGATATGTCTGAAATGTTGGCCCTTCGTAAGAAGGTTCTTGAACCAATCATGGAAGCAACTGGGAAGAAGACTACTGTAACAGACCTTCTTTCACTTGCAGTTGTTAAGACTCTTATGAAACACCCATACATCAACGCTTCATTAACTGAAGATGGTAAAACTATTATCACTCACAACTACGTCAACCTTGCCATGGCAGTTGGGATGGATAATGGATTGATGACACCTGTTGTTTACAATGCTGAGAAGATGAGTCTTTCAGAATTGGTTGTAGCCTTTAAGGATGTTATTGGCCGTACCTTGGATGGTAAATTGGCTCCAAGCGAACTGCAAAATTCAACATTTACTATCAGTAACTTGGGAATGTTTGGCGTCCAGTCCTTTGGTCCTATCATCAACCAACCAAACTCAGCTATCCTTGGTGTGAGTTCGACAATTGAGAAGCCAGTTGTCGTCAATGGTGAAATTGTGATTCGCCCAATCATGAGTCTTGGATTAACAATTGACCACCGTGTCGTAGATGGTATGGCTGGTGCTAAGTTTATGAAAGACTTGAAAGAATTGATTGAAAATCCAATCTCAATGTTGATTTAAGAACAAGAGTATTCATTTTAAAGATATAGATAAAGGAAGGAAGACATGGCCTTAGAAGTAATTATGCCAAAAGCCGGCGTGGATATGACAGAAGGACAAATCGTCCAATGGAATAAAAAAGTCGGAGAATTTGTAAAAGAAGGAGAAATCCTTTTGGAAATCATGACTGATAAAGTCAGCATGGAATTGGAAGCCGAAGAAGATGGGTACTTGATTGCCATTCTCAAAGGAGATGGCGAAACTGTCCCTGTAACGGAAGTTATCGGTTATCTTGGTGAAGAAGGGGAAAACATCCCAACAGCTGGAGCAGCAACCCCAGAAGCTAGCCCAGCACCTACAGTAAGTGCCTCAAACGATGATGGTAAGAGCGATGATGCCTTTGATATCGTTGTGATTGGTGGAGGTCCTGCTGGTTATGTTGCATCCATTAAAGCTGCTCAACTCGGTGGTAAGGTTGCCCTTGTTGAGAAATCTGAACTCGGTGGAACCTGCTTGAACCGTGGTTGTATTCCAACTAAGACCTACCTTCATAACGCTGAAATTATTGAAAATATCGGTCATGCCGCAAACCGTGGTATCGTAATTGAAAATCCTAATTTCACAGTTGATATGGAGAAACTTTTAGAAACAAAATCTAAAGTTGTCAATACCCTTGTAGGTGGTGTTGCAGGACTACTTCGTAGCTATGGAGTTGATGTTCATAAAGGTATCGGTACTATTACTAAAGATAAAAATGTCTTGGTAAATGGTTCTGAATTGCTTGAAACCAAGAAAATCATCCTTGCTGGTGGTTCAAAAGTCAGCAAGATCAACGTTCCTGGCATGGAATCATCACTTGTTATGACTAGTGACGATATCCTTGAAATGAATGAAGTACCAGAAAGTCTCGTTATCATTGGTGGTGGGGTTGTCGGTATCGAGCTTGGTCAAGCCTTCATGACATTCGGTTCAAAAGTAACTGTTATCGAAATGATGGATCGCATTGTCCCAGCAATGGATGCGGAAGTATCTAAGAACCTTCGCTTGATTCTTGAACGTAAAGGAATGACCATCTTGACTGGTACTAAACTGCAAGAAATTATTGAAGAAGATGGCAAACTTCGTATCAAGGTTGAAGGAAAAGACGATATTATCGCAAGCAAAGCCCTTCTTTCAATCGGTCGTGTGCCAGACCTTGAAGGTATTGGAGAGGTTGAGTTTGAATTGGATCGTGGCCGCATCAAGGTCAACGAATACATGGAAACTTCTGTTCCAGGTATTTACGCACCAGGTGACATCAATGGTACTAAGATGTTGGCTCACGCAGCCTTCCGTATGGGGGAAGTTGCTGCTGAAAATGCTCTTAAAGGAAATCATGCTGTTGCCAAGTTGAATTTGACTCCTGCAGCCATCTATACTCTTCCTGAAGTAGCAGCAGTAGGTTTGACTGAAGAACAAGCCCGTGAGAAATATGATGTTCAAATCGGTAAATTCAATTTTGCTGCTAATGGTCGTGCCATTGCTTCTGAGGCTGCTCAAGGTTTCGTAAAAGTCATTGCAGATAAGAAATACGGAGAAATCCTTGGTGTTCATATCATAGGTCCTGCAGCTGCAGAATTGATCAATGAAGCATCGAGCATTATCGAAATGGAAATTACTGTTGAAGAAATGCTGAAGACTATCCACGGACACCCAACCTACTCTGAAGTGATGTACGAAGCATTTGCGGATGTTCTAGGAATGGCTATCCATTCACCTAAGAAAAAATAAAAGAAAGATAGATTAGACTGGAAAGGTGTTTTCCAGTCTCTATCGTATAAAGGGATATCATGAAATATATTATCAATCATTCAAACGACACTGCCTTTAATATTGCCTTGGAAGAATATGCCTTTAAACACCTTTTGGATGAGGATCAAATCTTCCTTCTTTGGATTAACAAGCCATCTATCATTGTTGGTCGTCACCAGAATACCATCGAAGAAATCAACCGTGATTATGTTCGAGAAAATGGTATTGAGGTGGTCCGCCGTATCAGCGGTGGTGGAGCTGTTTACCACGATTTAAATAACCTCAACTACACGATCATCTCAAAAGAAGATGAAAATAAGGCTTTTGACTTTAAGAGCTTCTCAACTCCAGTTATCAATACACTAGCTCAACTTGGGGTTAAGGCTGAATTTACAGGTCGTAACGACTTAGAAATCGACGGTAAGAAATTCTGTGGCAATGCCCAAGCCTATATCAATGGCCGTATCATGCACCACGGTTGCTTGCTCTTTGACGTTGATTTGTCAGTCCTTGCAAATGCCCTTAAGGTTTCAAAAGATAAATTTGAATCAAAAGGTGTGAAATCGGTTCGTGCTCGTGTGACCAATATTGTCAATGAATTACCAGAAAAAATCACAGTCGAAGAATTCCGTGACTTACTCTTGGAATACATGAAAAAAGAGTATCCAGAGATGACAGAATACGTTTTTTCTGAGGAAGAATTGGCTGAAATCAATCGCATCAAGGATACTAAGTTTGGTACTTGGGACTGGAACTACGGTAAATCACCTGAATTTAACGTCCGTCGTGGAACCAAATTCACTAGTGGTAAGGTGGAAGTCTTTGCTAATGTTACTGAATCAAAAATCCAAGACATCAAAATTTATGGGGATTTCTTTGGTATTGAAGACGTAGCTGCAGTAGAAGATGTCCTTCGTGGCATCAAATACGAACGCGAAGATGTTCTTAATGCCTTAGAAACTATTGATATTACAAGATACTTTGCTGGTATTAGCCGAGAAGAAATTGCTGAAGCGGTAGTTGGATAAATCAAAAAGAAGTTGGTTGTAGGACCAGCTTCTTTTCTTGATATATATATTTTACATAATTTATTTTATGTATTTTATAAACTATCCAAGGCATTCTTTTGTTCATCATTGACGATATGGGTATAGAGGTCAGTGACTTGTGTGCTAGCATGTCCTAGTTGGTGGCTGACTAAAACTTGAGATTTGGTTGCATCATAGAGCCTGGTTGCTAGCGTATGGCGTAGTTTATGGGGGGTTACACGGACTTTGAAGTCCTCAGAGTACTTAGCAACCATTTTCTCAACGCTAGAAGCATCGATACGATTAGGAACACCTCTGTAGAGAGTCAAAAAAAGGGCTGTATTTGTTTTTTCCGTCTTATAGCGTTGATTCCGAATGGCTAGATAATTCTCTAGATAAGGTTTTGCAAAGGCAGCAACATTGACAGAGTCACGTTTGCCACCTTTTCTTGTAACGTCAATAACCATCATTTTGAGATTGAGATCCCTTAGATCTAGATTAACAGCTTCAGATAAGCGGACACCTGATGCCAAGAGAAGGGCAATAATGGCCAAATCTCGTTCTTTATTTTTATTAAATGATGAAAGAGCTCGATTTGAGAGCTGTTGTGGGTACTCTTGGTCAATATAAGTTAGAAAGCCTTCTGTTTCATCACCTAGAAAGAGTTTTTGTTTGATGTTTTCAGCTCTGGCAGCAAGTGTTTCTTTCTTTTTCTTGGTTGAAACTTTCTTCATTACATTACGATAGAAATAAGGTTCTCCCTGGTCGTTTTCGACTTCCTCGGTTAGATACTTATAAAGACTAGAAAGTGCTGACAAAGTCCGATTGATGGTTGTCTGAGAAACTCCTTGCTTGGTTGTATTAGCATTCAGCAAAGGACGTTCACGTAGGTAAAGGATAAAGGATTCCATGTCTTTCTTAGACATATTTTCCAAGACAGATAAAGGAATATTAGACATTTTATCGGCGTTTGATATACCAGACTCCAAAACCCAGCTGAAAAATCGATCATATTCCTTGAGGTATTCGTATAAGGTTGTAAAACTGTAGGGAACGGCAAGCTTAGATTGGTAGTATTCTAAAACATACCAGGGCATGATTTGTTTTAGTTTGTCGATTCGTTCCAGTAAAATCTCACGTTTCATGTATTTTCTCCATAAATAAGTCTACTAGTAGTATAGCATAGACTAATAGATTTTTCAAGAAAATTATAGTTTTTCGGAAAGATATTATAGGAGTTTTTTAAAACAGCTATAAACAAAAATTTCCAGTTTTAAATTTTTTGGAACAACACTCACCTAAAATGTACCTTACGTCTTAAACCCAGTCGTATCAAGGGTTTATCCACTGTCTCGGGAAAAGTACAAAAATTTTTAGTTTTTACTTTATAAATACTACTAGAAATAGGTCATTAGACTAAAAAAGACCTGATTTTATGTTAAATAAAAACCAAGTCTTTTTTGTAGGCTCTATAATATTTGTAGTGGGTAAATCCCCTATGAATCTTATGGAGCCTATTTTTGTGTAGAAAAAAAGTCCCATAAGATCTATAATGAAAAGTGACCAAACAACTCATTAGAAAGATTCATATGGAACAATTACATTTTATCACAAAACTACTCGATATCAAATATCCAAATTATAGATATCATCAATAGGGATACACACAAGGAAATCATCGCTAAACTGGACTATGAGGCTCCATCTTGTCCTGATTGCGAAAGCCTAATGAAGAAATATGACTTTCAAAAACCTTCTAAAATTCCTTACCTTGAAACGACTGGTATGCCTACTAGAATCCTCCTTAGAAAACGTCGTTTTAAGTGCTATCAGTGCTCAAAAATGATGGTTGCTGAGACTCCTCTAGTAAAGAAAAATCATCAAATCCCTCGTATCATCAACCAAAAAATTGCTCAGAAGCTGATTGAAAAAACTTCTATGACCGATATTGCTCATCAGCTTGGCATTTCAACTTCAACTGTTATTCGCAAGCTCAATGATTTTCACTTTAAGCATGATTTTTCTCGGCTTCCAAAGACTATGTCTTGGGATGAGTACTCCTTTACCAAGGGAAAGATGAGTTTCATTGCGCAAGATTTTGACAATCTCAATATCATCACTGTTCTTGAGGGTAGAACACAAGCTATTATTCGAAATCACTTTCTTAAATATGATAGAGTCGTCCGATGTCGAGTGAAAATCATTACTATGGATATGTTTAGCCCTTACTATGACTTGGCTAAACAGCTTTTTCCAAACGCTAAAATCGTGTTGGATCGTTTCCATATTGTCCAACATATGAGCCGTGCTATGAGTCGTGTGCGTGTCCAAATCATGAATCAGTTTCATCGAAAATCCCATGAATACAAGGCTATCAAGCGTTACTGGAAACTCATTCAACAGGATAGTCGTAAGCTCAGCGATAAACGTTTTTATCGCCCTACTTTTCGTATGCACTTAACCAATAAAGAGATTCTAGACAAGCTTTTGAGCTATTCAGAAGACTTGAAATATCACTATCATCTCTATCAGCTCTTGATTTTTCACTTTCAGAATAAGGAACCAGAGAAATTTTTCGGACTCATTGAAGACAATCTAAAGCAGGTTCATCCTCTTTTTCATACTGTCTTTAAAACCTTCCTCAAAGATAAAGAGAAAATCGTCAATGCCCTTCAGTTACCCTATTCTAATGCCAAATTAGAAGCGACCAATAATCTCATCAAACTTATCAAGCGCAATGCCTTTGGATTTCGGAACTTTGAAAACTTCAAAAAAAGGATTTTTATCTCTCTGAACATCAAAAAAGAAAGGACGAAATTTGTCCTTTCTCGAGCTTAGCTTTTCATCAACCCACTACAGTTGACAAAGAGCCTTTTTGTATATATGAATCCATTAAAAAATTTTTAACGTTTTCCCATTCAAATTAGAAAAAATTATTCTTATAATTCAATTTCTCTAAAAAATTTCAATTGCCAATTTTGTGTTGCTAGAGCTGTTGTATTTAAATTTGTGCACCAAGGTGGATAAAATCTCATAGACATTTTTCCATTGTTATCTTTTGTTGATAGAATTTTTCTACGGATTGCCTCTTCTTTTGAAATAATAAAAAGTCCGCTCTTATCATTATCGATAACAACAATAACGAGTTCATCTCCTAAATCTTCATTGGTATAAGGAATGTTCTTGTTATTTTGGTCTTTTTTCCAAAATGCTGTAAAATATCCTTCTTTTTTCGGTGTTCTTTTTGCTAAGCGACATCTTTTATATTCTTTATCTTCATCTTCCTTTATATTGATGAGGATGCCTTCGTATTTTTCATTACACTTTTCTTTAATGAATTCAAAATCACCATAAAACTTATGTAGAACATCAAGTATTTTCATTATGATGTAGAGGTCCTCCTTGGAATTTTCTTAATGATTTTATTTGCGTAATTTAAATTATGTAAAAAACGTCTACAACAACAAATCTTTTACTTTTCCAATTTCACTTTTGGGAATAACCAGATGAATCATATCCCCCAGATACATTCTGGTTGAGCCGTTAACTGTTTGGCTTTTGCCATTATGAACTTGTGTTGTGATGAGGACGTTATGAGGCAAGTTGAGTTCGTGTACTTGTTTTCCAGCGATTTTGTCAGATACAGGGATTTCAATGAGTGTGACTTCTCCTTCATCTGTCGCTTCTTCTGGCAGCATTTTTTCTAGCATGGCCTCATAGACTGGCGCACCTTTAAGTAAGTCCATTATGATGTAAGCTACTAGGGTTACTAAGCCAAGTGGCATGAGGTTGCGAATGTCGCCTACCATCTCAGTTACGAGTATCATAGCGGTTAAGGGTGCCTTAGATATTGCTCCAAAATAGCCGCTCATTCCCAGAATGACAAATATAGGAAACTGCTCCTGACTGACAAGTCCAAGATTGACACAAATAACACCAACTAGTGCACCAAGCAAGGAACCAAGCGCCAGAATGGGTAGAAAAATTCCTCCTGGAAGGCCACTTCCATAGCTAATCATGCTCCAAACAAAGCGAATCAAAAAATAAGCTAATAGAACTTGGAAACTAAAATTTTGCTCAGTTAGGGAAAGAACAAGCTGATTTCCACCACCAAGAATTTGTGGCAAGAAGAGTCCGACTGGTATGATGAGAATAAAAGCCAGAACTGGATAATAAGCTCTATCCAAATGGATATTTTGACCAATCCAGTCATAAGCTCTACCGACATTTAGGACAGCTTTTTCATAGAGAAAACCGGAAAACCCCAGAAACACTCCCATAAGGAGATAAATCCAATACTGGTCTAGGGTCATGAGTGGGATGTTGTCTGGCATATCCAGTACGGGTGTTAGGCCAAATATGAGCAGAGAAACAAAGTTTGCTACGAGACTAGCTGCGAGAGTAGATACCCAGAAAAAGCGTGAAAAATGGTGATAAACTTCTTCTACCACAAAGAGAAGCCCTGCAATCGGTGCATTAAAGGCTGCAGCTAGACCAGCGGCTGCACCACTAGCAATCAGGGAACGTTCCTCTACCGGACTAGATTTGAGCCACTTGGCAATACCTTTTCCACCAACTGCTCCAAGTTGAATACTTGGCCCTTCACGCCCCAGCATAAGTCCACTTGCAATAGCAAGAATACCTAGCACATATTTTTTCCAGAGAACACTCCACCAGTTGAGACTCATTAATCCCTTTAATTCGGCTTCGACTTGAGGAATTCCTGAGCCTTTGATATCTTTTTCTGACCGTGTTAGTTTAGCACTGAGCCAACAGATGAGTACATAAAACAAAACCAGTAGAAAAAGATTGCGTACTAGGTGCGCTTGTTCTTGATAAAGTCCTTGTATCAGGTGGAAGCCTTTTTCAATTAAGAAACGAAAGGATCCGACGATAATTCCAACGACAAGACCGACAATGATGCCTCGTCCAACTTGGGATAATATGGTGCTTGAGGCAAAAGCAAATTCTTTCTTGGAACTAAGTGTTTTTGACTGTTCCTCCATAATCATTCCTTCTAACTTAATTTTCTTTTTCTCCAGAAACCAGTGATTTAACGGGTTCAAAGCTGGTTCGGTGAATTGGGGTAACTCCTAGTTTTTTCAGTCCTTCTAGGTGTTTAGCTGTTCCATATCCTGCATTAGAAGCAAAATCATATCCAGGGAACTGCTGATCGTATTCCTTCATCAATTCATCACGTGTCACCTTGGCTACTATGGAAGCTGCTGCAATTGAAAGGGAATTCGCATCACCTTTGATGATGGAGGTTTGTGAAATTGGTAATTCCAACTTCATGGCATCTATCAAAAGGTGCTCAGGTTTAGGACTGAGCTGGGAGATTGCTTCCTTCATAGCCAGTTTGGTCGCTTCATAGATATTGACTTGGTCGATGACTTGATTATCCATGATACCAATGCCGATTGACAAGGCTTGGTCTTGAACGGCTTGGCAAATCTCCATATGTTTCTTTTTAGGGATTTTTTTACTATCGTTAAGGCCTTTAATCTTACAATTTTTAGGCAAGATAACGGCTGCAGCGACTACAGGCCCAGCCAGAGGACCACGACCAACCTCGTCAACACCTGCTATCAAGGTCAAACCTTTCTTATAAAGTTCTTTTTCGTAGGAAAGCATGAATTCCAAACGCAGATCCTCATCCAATTCAGCTTGAATGGCTTTTTTACGCTTGCTGATTTCCTTTTGAACTCCAGAGCGATTGTCCTTTTCAAAATCTAAAAAAATAGGGTTATCAAGATTCTTGACTGTAGCAAGGAGTTCTTTGATTTCTTTAATCGTCGCCATCGAGGTCTTCCAATGTATCTAAGGTATAGTTACCGAGTTTGCCGTCGCGGACTTCCTTCACGAAGAGACTGTAGAAACGGTCATAGTCGTCACGGAAACCGAGGGCGCGGGTCATGTCCATAATAATAACAGGCGCTTCTTCTTCAATTTTCATTTGTTTGAAGCGTTCAGCCAGCTTTTCTGGATAATGTTCTTTGAAATAATTGAGACCAAAAATAGTTACCTCATCCATAGGAAGCAACTGGTCTTTAATAGCTCCAGTCAAGGCCAACTTAAGCGCAACAGTTTCATCCTCAAACTTAGGCCAGAGAATCCCTGGTGTATCCAAGATTTCCAGGTCTTTATTGGTTTTGAGCCATTGTTGTCCCTTGGTTACACCTGGTTTGTTACCGACAACTGCAATTTTCTTACCAGCCAAACGATTCATTAGAGTGGATTTACCAGCATTTGGAATCCCGATAATCATGGTACGTAAAGTTTCAATCTTAATCCCACGTTCTCTCTGGCGAGCAATCTTATCAGCCATGAGCTTTTTAGCAGCATCCGTCACAACTTTTACGGTTACTTGCTCTTTAGAGTTGATAGCTAGCGTCTGGATTCCTTGTGATTCAAAATATTGACGCCATTCCTTGGTCATTGCTGGATCGGCCAAGTCGGCCTTGTTTAAAATCAAGAGTTTTGGTTTATCACCAACAATCTTGGTCAACATAGGATTTTGACTAGACAAAGGTAAGCGTGCATCCACCAAAATCGTCACAAAATCAACAAATTTTAAATTCTCCTGCACCTGTCGACGCGCTTTAGACATGTGACCAGGAAACCATTGAATAGTAGCCATTGAGTTTTTTTCCT
>CAUQZY010000033.1:0-17711 GCA_963522395.1 uncultured Streptococcus sp. | reverse complement strand
TACCTTGAAACGACTGGTATGCCTACTAGAATCCTCCTTAGAAAACGTCGTTTTAGGTGCTATCAGTGCTCTAAAATGATGGTCGCTGAGACTTCTATCGTCAAGAAGAATCACCAAATCCCTCGTATCATCAACCAAAAGATTGCCCAGAAGCTAATTGAAAAGACTTCTATGACCGACATTGCTCATCAGTTGTCTATTTCAACTTCAACTGTCATTCGCAAACTCAATGACTTTCAATTTAAGCATGATTTTTCTCGCCTTCCACAGATTATGTCCTGGGACGAATATGCCTTTACAAAAGGAAAAATGAGTTTCATTGCGCAAGATTTTGACAATCTCAATATCATCACTGTTCTTGAAGGTAGAACACAAGCTATAATAAGAAATCATTTTCTGCGCTACAATCGCGCTGTTCGTTGTCAGGTGAAAATCATTACTATGGATATGTTTAGCCCTTACTACGACTTGGCTAAACATCTTTTTCCGTATGCCAAAATCGTTCTAGATCGCTTCCACATTGTACAACATCTTAGCCGTGCTATGAGTCGTGTTCGTGTCCAAATCATGAAGCAATTTGAGAGAAAATCTCATGAATATAAGGCTATCAAGCGCTACTGGAAACTCATTCAACAGGATAGTCGTAAACTTAGTGATAAGCGTTTTTATCGCCCTACTTTTCGCATGCACTTAACCAATAAAGAGATTCTAGACAAGATTTTGACCTATTCAGAAGACTTAAAACACCACTACAATGTCTATCAACTCTTGCTTTTTCACTTTCAGAATAAGGAACCAGAGAAATTTTTCGGACTCATTGAGGACAATCTAAAGCAGGTTCATCCTCTTTTTCAGACTGTCTTTAAAACCTTTCTAAAGGACAAAGAGAAAATCGTCAACGCTCTTCAGTTACCCTATTCTAATGCTAAATTAGAAGCGACCAATAATCTCATCAAACTTATCAAGCGCAATGCCTTTGGTTTTCGGAACTTTGAAAACTTCAAAAAACGGATTTTTATCGCTCTGAACATCAAAAAAGAAAGGACAAATTTCGTCCTTTCTCGAGCTTAGCTTTTCTTCAACCCACTACAGTTGACAAAGAGCAAAAATTTTTTGCTCTACGTAAATTAGATAAAAAACAAAAGAGCTAGCCTAAGCTAACTCTTATCCTATGCGGAGAGAGGGACTTGAACCCTCACGACCTAAAGCGGTCACAGGATCCTTAGTCCTGCGCGTCTGCCAATTCCGCCATCCCCGCGTCGATTACTTTACTAGTATATCAACTTTTAGGATGCTTGTCAACACTTTTTTCAAATTTTTTTCATTTCATCAACTAAATTACTCTGAAATTTCATTTAGCTTTTCATCTACTAACTTAGCTCCAAGTGTATTTTTGAAATGGCCTAGAGCAAATTGATGATTTTCAGGCCAGATAGAAGCAACAGCTGGTTGAACAATCTCGATGTCATATCCTAGATTATAGGCATCTATAGCTGTATGCAGGACACAGATATCCGTCAAAACTCCGGTTAAAATAACTGTAGAAATTCGACGCTCTCTCAAACGGATATCCAGGTCAGTCCCTGAAAAAGCTGAGTAATGGCGTTTATCCATCCAAAAGACACGACTGTCTGAACCATGCTCTTGATAAAAGGTACCCAAATCTCCGTATAAATTGCGTCCACTAGTCCCAATCAAATTGTGAGGAGGAAATAGCTTGCTTTCTGGATGGAAACAATCGTTTTCTTCATGAGCATCTATGGTAAAGAAGATGTAATCTCCGCGTTCAAAAGCTAACCGAGTCACCTTGCTGATGGCATCCGAAATCGCCTGAGCTGGAGCACCTGCTGTCAGCTTCCCACTATCAGCAACAAAATCTTCTGTATAATCAATCGAAATCAAAGCTTTAGTCATTAGTAATCTCTTTTCTTCACTTCTTCAAAAATATCTGAAATCAAGACCTTAAGATAGGTTCCCTTCATTCCAAGTGAGCGACTTTCAATAATCCCTGCAGACTCAAGTTTACGAAGAGCATTGACAATCACAGAACGGGTGATTCCGATACGGTCTGCAATCACAGACGCAGTCAACTGCCCTTCATTTCCATTTAATTCCCCTAAAATTGCTGAAACAGCACGGAGTTCGGAGTAAGAAAGGGTATTAACCGCCATGGTGACAGCAGTACGGCGGCGAATATTTTTCTCATCTTCTTCACGTTGGAAATTAAGGAGTTGAATACCAACAACGGTACTGGCAATCTCAACAAGGATCAAATCCTCATCTTCGAATTTTTTATCATTGCGCCAAATAATCAAAGAACCAAGGCGAATCCCTGATACATGAATCGGTGCATTGGTTGTCAAGCCATCTGGAAAATCCGAACGACTCTCTACAGGGAAAATACTCAAATCATGATCAACTGTCAGATTGGCTTCTGTATCGTAAATCATGTTCGCACCTTGAATGTAGTCATCTGGGAAAATCTTAGTTTGGAAGAACTGCTCTACACGATCTGTATTGGTTTTGTAACGCATAAAATAACCAAGGAGACGTCCCTTGCTATTGACGATACAGGCGTTACAGTCAATAATATCTGCCAATTGACGGGTAATCGCATTGTAGGGAAGTTCTTCCTGCAACTGCTCCTCCGAGCGCTTCAGGATAGAAGTAATTTTTCTTGTTTTTTCTAATAAATGTGCCATTTTTCACCTCGAATTTAATCGCTATCATTATAACATAAACAGCTTGAATTTTCAATTATTATCTGAAAATTGCTTATTTAATTGCAATTTGAAAAAACAAGAATATTTTTAATTAAATTGCTTCTTTTCTATTGACAAGTTCCCTATTTTTGTGTATTATAATATTACAAGAAGATAATATATCTATTTTATTTATCTTTCTTTTCCATTCGGTCTCCTTATATAAAAAAGCGATTCATTTTGAACCGCTTTTTCTTATTTATCGCCCTTGTTACGAATAACAAAGCCTGTTTGCTTTTCACTTGAAGTATTGCGTGGTTTTTTATTGTCTTTATTACGGTAACGTCTGTCTTTATCAAAACGACCATTGCCACGGCGATCACGGTCTCGACGGTCGTCCCCACGACGGCCTCCACGACCTCCCTTAGCTTTACCACCGAAGCCATTACCCGATGGTTTAAACGGAAGTGGTTTTTCACGCGCAATCTCCACTTCAGGAAGACTATCTGGGTCTTGAACAGTCAAACTCAAAATATACATTGCCAATTCTTCTGGAGTAAATTCAGCAACTAGCTTACGAGCATCCTTACCAAACTTCTCAAAGTTGCTACGAATCTCCTCATTAGCAAAATCACGTTCGATTTTCTTAAGAGCTACTTGCTTTTTAGCTTGGAAGGCTTCTTCTGCACTTGCAGGTTTGAGACCTTTCATGCGTTTCTTTGTCAAGTTCTCGATGATTTGGAGGTAACCCATTTCATTTGGTGATACGAAAGTAATAGACTGGCCTGACTTACCAGCACGACCTGTACGACCGATACGGTGAACATAACTTTCAGGATCTTGTGGAATATCGTAGTTATAGACATGGGTCACACCTGAAATATCCAAGCCACGCGCTGCAACGTCTGTCGCAACCAAAACATCAAGATTGCCGTTTTTAAAGTCACGAAGGACACGCAGACGTTTGTTTTGGTCTAGGTCGCCATGAATTCCTTCTGCACGGAAGCCACGGATTTTAAGACCACGAGTCAATTCATCTACACGACGTTTTGTACGACCAAATACGATAGCAAGTTCTGGTTGTTCCACGTCCATGAGACGGGTCATGGTATCAAATTTTTCTTGTTCTTTAACTCGGATATAGTATTGGTCAACCAATTCTGTTGTCAATTCCTTGGCAGCAATCTTGACATGCTCAGGTTCTTTCATAAACTGAACACCGATACGTTTGATGGCATCTGGCATAGTTGCTGAGAAAAGCAAAGTTTGACGGTTTTCAGGAACACGAGAAATGATAGCTTCGATATCTTCAAGGAAGCCCATGTTGAGCATTTCATCTGCTTCGTCAAGGATAAGAGTTTCAATATCTTGTAATTTCAAGGCCTTGCGTTTAATTAAGTCCAAAAGGCGACCAGGTGTTCCCACCACGATATGGGCACCAGATTTAAGAGCCTTAATTTGTTTTTCAATGCTCGATCCGCCATATACTGAGCGAACCTTGACTCCCTTACTGCGACCAAAGCGGAAGAGTTCTTCTTGACTTTGGACAGCGAGTTCACGAGTTGGAGCGATGACCAAGGCTTGGATAGTCGCTTCTTCTGTACGGATTTTTTCAAGGGTTGGCAAGCCAAAGGCTGCAGTTTTTCCTGTACCAGTCTGAGCTTGACCGATAACATCCTTGCCTTCAAGGGCCAAGGGAATAGTTTGTTCTTGGATAGGACTGGCTTCTACAAAACCAGCTTTTTCAATCTCTGCTAGCAAATCAGCAGACAAGTTTAATTCATTAAATTTCACGTTATTCTTCTTTCTAAAGGTGGTGCGAAGCCACCCTATAGGGCTTAGTTTATACTTTTCTTTTTATGACGTATTTTCATATACTGGATATAAAATCGTGTTGCTTCTTTTCCACAAAAGAAAAGTACTGTTTTCTTTGCAACCTATCTAGTATAACACAAGACCAGAGCAAAAGATAGCCTAATTTCTCTAGAAAATCATGTAAGCGGTTTTTGGCTTTCCTTTTTGATTGAACGACCTAGATAATAAGACAAAGCCAAGGCTATACTATATAAAATGAGAAAAACGAACAAGGTTTGTGTGTAAGAATGAGCCATTTTATAAGTCTCTGCTAATAAAATAGGCCCTGCTAAACCAGCCATTGCCCAAGCTGTTAAAATATATCCATGCAGAGCGGCCAATTCCTTGGTTCCAAAAATATCACTGAGATAAGCTGGAATCAATGAAAAACCAGCTCCATAGCAAGTCATCAAAATAGACATAGCGACTACAAATAAAACGGAATTTGTAAAGAGCCAAAGCGAGAGAGAAAAGAAAAGATTGACAAGCAGTAATATACTAAAGGTTAGAGGGCGACCGATATAGTCAGATAAACTCGCCCAGAGCAAACGACCAAACCCATTGAAAATCCCTAAAACGCCCACCATTACTGCTGCATGACTTGTAGACAAGCCAGCCATTTCCTGTGCCATTGGCGATGCCGCTGAAATTAAGCCTAAACCACAAGCTATGTTGATAAAGAAAATAATCCAAAGTATATAAAACCGATTGCTTTTCAGGGCCTGATTTGCAGTCATTCCTTGCGTCAAAGAGGCTGTTTTTTCTTTCCCTGAAACAGATAAAATTGCAAGCTCTTGCTCATTTGGACGCTTAATGAATTGTGAAGCTAGGAGCATGATAATAAAGTAACTTGCACCTAAAATATAAAAAGTTTCTACAAGCCCTACCCCTGCGATGAGATGTTGTGCTATGGGACTAGTCAATAAAGAAGCAAAACCAAACCCCATAATCGCTAAACCTGTTGCGAGACCACGTTTATCAGGAAACCATTTTATAATCGTTGACACAGGGGTAATATAGCCTGCTCCCAAACCAAGCCCACCTAAAATGCCATAAGCGAGATACAACAACCACAGCTCCTGACGGTCTATTGCAAATCCTGTTAAGATATTTCCACCTGCGTATAGAAAAGCAGATAGACTCCCCATGACTCTCGGACCAAATTTTTCTACCAAACGCCCCATAAATGCAGCCGATAATCCCAAACAAAAGATTGCTAGACTAAAGGCAAAGGCAACAGAAGCCTGATCCCATCCCGTTTTTTCAATAATAGGGTTGCGATAAACACTCCAAGCATAAGTCGAACCCAGCATTAAGTGTAAAATGACTCCAGCAAAGGCAATAATATAACGATTCAATTTCATAAAACCTCCTATTTTCGAACATTTATTCTATCTTATATAAAAATAGATAGGATTTTAGTTTATCAAGCTTGTCAAAAAATTACTAGTTTTTTGTTTGGAAAGCGTTTTTAGCTTTTTCTGTCTTTTTCGTAGCAGAATTGTGCAAAAGTTTTTTTCTTGTGCTAGAATGAAATGCGAATAGGAGGAATTCTAAATGTTAACTTATGATTTAATCGTTATCGGATTTGGTAAAGCTGGTAAAACACTAGCTGGTAAATTGGCTTCAGCTGGCAAAAAAGTTGCCCTCGTTGAACGTAGCAAAGCTATGTACGGTGGAACTTGTATCAACATTGGTTGTATCCCAACTAAAACTTTGCTAGTTGCTGCTGAGAAAGACTTGTCTTTTGAAGAAGTGATTGCTACCAAAAATACTATCACTGGTCGCCTCAACGGTAAAAACTATGCTACTGTTGCTGGTACAGGCGTGGATATCTTTGATGCGGAAGCTCACTTCCTTTCAAATAAAGTCATCGAAATCCAAGCTGGTGATGAAAAGAAAGAACTGACCGCTGAAACAATCGTCATCAACACTGGTGCTGTTTCAAACGTCTTGCCAATCCCTGGACTTGCTACAAGCAAAAACGTCTTTGACTCAACAGGTATTCAAAACTTGGACAAATTGCCTGAAAAACTTGGAATCCTTGGTGGCGGAAATATCGGTCTTGAATTTGCTGGTCTTTACAACAAACTTGGAAGCAAGGTTACAGTTCTAGATGCCTTGGATACTTTCCTACCTCGTGCAGAACCTTCCATCGCAGCTCTTGCTAAGCAATATATGGAAGAGGACGGTATTGAATTGCTTCAAAATATCCGCACTACTGAAATCAAAAACGATGGTGACCAAGTGCTCCTCGTAACTGAAAACGAAACTTACCGTTTCGACGCCCTTCTCTACTCAACTGGACGCAAACCAAATGTAGAACCACTTCAACTTGAAAATACAGATATTGAACTAACTGAACGTGGTGCTATTAAAGTAGACAAACATTGTCAAACAAACGTTCCTGGTGTCTTTGCAGTTGGAGATGTCAACGGTGGCCTTCAATTTACTTACATTTCACTTGATGACTTCCGTGTTGTTTACAGCTACCTTGCTGGAGATGGCAGCTACACACTTGAAGACCGTCTCAATGTACCAAACACTATGTTCATCACACCTGCACTTTCACAAGTCGGTTTGACTGAAAGCCAAGCAGCTGATTTGAAACTTCCATACGCCGTTAAGGAAATTCCTGTTGCAGCAATGCCTCGTGGTCACGTAAATGGAGACCTGCGCGGAGCTTTCAAAGCTGTTGTTAATACTGAAACAAAAGAAATTCTTGGAGCAAGCATCTTCTCAGAAGGTTCTCAAGAAATCATCAACATCATCACTGTTGCTATGGACAACAAGATTCCTTACACTTACTTCACAAAACAAATCTTCACTCACCCAACCTTGGCTGAGAACTTGAATGACTTATTTGCGATTTAAGTTAAAATCTCATCTTAACTAACAGCCCTCTGTGGGCTGTTTTTACTTCTGCAGAATCTCAAATCCGTCTTTTCCCTCTTTTGTGATATAGTAGCCAAACTTTATTTAGCAGTCCTAATTATATATTGAGTTTCAGGTCACTCTTTCAAATATCAGCAATACATATGACTTTGAATAACTCGCTTCAACTCATCGTTTTATGAGTAATTTAAAAAGATATTTTGCAATGATTGTTTCGTGCCTAATTAGGTAAATTAGGCACTCTTCGCGCGAGTCGTATGTATATTTTCATCGAAAGAATACTTCAAATTTCTTCGTTCTTGATAATATGAGCAATACTCCGCAAAATGTTTAAACTTTATCATTGTAAAAAATATCGAAAGAAATCCCATATTACATTAGTATATATTTGGTATGGGATGAAATTGACTTTCGAAAATATTAACTATATAATGTCTGTAAACAAGAAACAATGAGGTAACGATATGAATAAAACAGAATTACTATTACAAAGACTAGATGATATTGGTCAGTCTCTAAAAGATTCTAGACAAGCACTAGCTTTGCTGGCACTTGGTTCTTGCGGATCAGAAAGAGAACGATTGGATCAGTACTCCGATTTGGATTTCTTTGTTATTGTAAAAGATGGCTACAAGCAGGCCTATATCCAGGATCTAACTTGGTTAAGTAATCTAGAACCAATTGCATTTCACTACCAAAATACAGTGGACGGACATAAAGTTCTATTTGAAGATGATGTTTTTTGTGAATTTGCTATCTTTGAAGCTCACGAACTAGTAAACATTCCTTTCGCTGAAGGCAAAATTATCTGGAAGGAGGTCGGTTTTGATGGAACAATCTGCCAGCCACAAAGATTGCCATCAAAAGAAAATAGAGATCGTGAATGGCTGTTGGGAGAAATTTTATGCAACCTATATATAGGACTAGGTCGCTATCAACGAGGGGAAAAATTGGCTGCTTATGATTTCATCCAAAACAGATCTGTCAAGCTCTGGACTGAACTAATCAATTTGGAAAAAACTTCTAAATCTAATTTTATAGATATTTTTAACAGCAACAGACGATTTGAAAAAGGTTATCCAAATGAAGCCAAACAATTACCCTACTTTTTGCAAGGTTACGAACGAATTTCTGAATCTGCTCAGGCACTCCTAGAATATCTTGATAAACACTATCCTCTTAACGCATTTATAAAAGAAAAAATTCGTAATTTATTATAAAAGAGACTTTCCAAAAAATAATCTAAATCCCAAAAGTTAGGTATCTTTGTCAACTATAATGGATTAATGAAATTTTAAAACCTGCAGAAGGTAATTGATGTCCTCTCCTTTCTTATGTTCAGAGCAAGAAAGATTTATTTCTTAAAGTTGCCAAAGTTATCAAATTCAAAGATATTGTATTTGATTGGTTTAATCAGAACCTAAAAAGCACCTCTAAGGTTACTTCTTTAGTTGATCTTAGAGGTTACTTTAGTTATTGGACTGCTGGGCGCAGTATGATATAATAGAAACATGAAATTAAAAACTACTTTGGGTCTCCTAGCTGGGCGTTCTTCCCACTTCATCTTGAACCGTCTTGGTCGTGGAAGTACGCTCCCAGGAAAACTTGCCCTTCAATTTGATAAAGATATTTTACAAAATCTAGCTAAGAACTACGAGATTGTCGTGGTCACTGGAACCAACGGGAAAACCCTGACAACTGCCCTCACTGTCGGCATTTTAAAAGAAGTTTATGGTCAGGTTCTGACCAATCCAAGCGGTGCCAATATGATTACAGGGATTACGACAACCTTCTTGACGGCCAAATCCTCTAAAACTGGGAAAAACATTGCCGTTCTAGAAATTGACGAGGCCAGTCTATCTCGTATCTGTGACTACATCCATCCTAGCCTTTTTGTCATTACTAATATTTTCCGTGACCAGATGGACCGCTATGGTGAGATTTACACGACTTATAACATGATTTTGGATGCCATTCGTAAGGTGCCTACGGCTACTGTTCTCCTCAATGGTGACAGTCCACTTTTCTACAAGCCAGCTATTCCAAACCCAGTACAGTATTTTGGTTTTGACTTGGAGAAAGGACCAGCCCAACTGGCTCACTACAATACCGAAGGGATTCTCTGCCCTGACTGTCAAGGCATCCTCAAATACGAGCACAATACCTATGCAAACTTGGGTGCCTATATCTGTGAAGGCTGCGAATGCAAACGTCCTGATCTCGACTATCGCTTGACAGAATTGGTTGAGTTAACCAACAATCGCTCTCGCTTTGTCATTGACGGACAAGAATACGGTATTCAAATCGGTGGTCTCTACAATATCTACAACGCCCTTGCTGCAGTTGCTATCGCCCGTTTCCTTGGTGCCGATTCCCAACTCATCAAGCAGGGATTTGATAAGAGCCGTGCTGTCTTTGGACGCCAAGAAACCTTCCATATCGGTGACAAGGAATGTACCCTCGTCTTGATTAAAAATCCAGTCGGTGCGACCCAAGCTATCGAGATGATTAAACTAGCTCCTTATCCATTTAGCCTATCAGTCCTCCTCAATGCCAACTATGCAGACGGTATTGATACCAGCTGGATCTGGGATGCTGATTTTGAACAAATTACTGAGATGGACATTCCTGAAATCAACGCTGGCGGTGTTCGCCATTCTGAAATCGCACGTCGTCTACGAGTAACTGGCTATCCAGCTGATAAAATTACTGAAATAAGCAATCTGGAACAAGTTCTCAAAACAATTGAAAATCAAGACTGCAAGCATGCTTATATCCTAGCAACTTATACTGCTATGCTGGAATTCCGCGAACTGCTGGCTAGTCGTCAGATTGTTAGAAAGGAGATGAACTAATGGTTTATACTTCACTTTCCTCAAAAGCTGGCAATTACCCCTATCAGCTCAACATTGCCCACCTCTATGGAAACCTCATGAATACCTACGGGGACAATGGAAACATCCTCATGCTCAAGTATGTGGCTGAAAAACTGGGAGCCCATGTGACGGTTGACATCGTTTCTCTCCATGATGACTTTGATGAAAATCACTACGACATCGCCTTTTTCGGTGGCGGTCAAGACTTTGAACAAAGTATTATTGCAGACGACCTACCTGCTAAAAAAGAGAGCATTGACAACTACATCCAAAACGACGGTGTGGTTCTGGCTATCTGCGGTGGTTTCCAACTATTGGGTCAATATTATGTTGAAGCTTCAGGGAGACGTATCGAAGGGCTAGGTGTCATGGGCCACTACACCCTCAACCAGACCAATAACCGTTTTATCGGTGACATCAAGATTCATAATGAAGATTTCGATGAAACCTACTATGGTTTTGAGAATCACCAAGGCCGTACCTTCCTCTCTAATGACCAAAAACCACTGGGACAGGTTGTCTATGGAAATGGAAACAACGAAGAAAAGGTCGGTGAAGGGGTTCATTACAAGAATGTCTTTGGTTCCTACTTCCACGGGCCTATCCTATCTCGTAATGCCAATCTGGCTTATCGCCTAGTCACTACCGCCCTCAAGAAGAAATATGGTCAGGATATCCAACTCCCTGCCTATGAGGATATTCTCAATCAAGAAATCGCTGAAGAATACAGCGACATCAAAAGCAAGGCTGACTTTTCTTAAACCAAGAAAAACCATATCAAAGAACTCCGATAAGATAGCGGAGTTCTTTTTGTCTTTTCTTTTACCCTTCTCCCTTGCATTTTCTCTCTTTTTTTGCCAAAATAGAGGGGTAGAAAGAAGGTAGCATATGTCTAAATTACAACAAATCGTAACATATCTTGAATCAGAAAAACTAGACGTCGCTGTCGTATCTGACCCCGTCACAATCAATTACCTCACTGGCTTTTACAGTGATCCCCATGAACGCCAAATGTTCCTTTTTGTCCTAGCGGATCAGGAACCCCTCCTCTTTGTCCCAGCCCTTGAGGTAGAACGTGCAAGTAGCACTGTTTCCTTCCCAGTTGTGGGCTATGTGGATTCTGAAAATCCATGGCAAAAAATGAAACATGCTCTTCCACAGCTTGACTTCAAACGTGTCGCTGTTGAGTTTGACAATCTCATCTTGACCAAATATCATGGCTTGAAAACAGTCTTTGAAACTGCTGAGTTTGAAAACCTCACACCTCGTATCCAACGCATGCGCCTCATCAAATCAGCTGACGAAGTGCAAAAAATGATGGTTGCAGGTCTCTATGCGGACAAGGCTGTTAAGGTTGGTTTTGATAATATTTCTCTTGATAAGACCGAGACAGATATTATCGCCCAAATCGACTTTGCTATGAAACGTGAAGGCTATGAAATGAGCTTTGATACTATGGTCTTGACTGGTGATAATGCTGCAAATCCACACGGTATTCCAGCAGCAAACAAAGTTGAAAATGATGCTCTTCTCCTCTTTGACCTTGGTGTTCTAGTCAACGGCTACGCGTCAGATATGACTCGTACAGTCGCTGTCGGCAAACCAGACCAATTCAAGAAAGACATTTATAACTTGACTCTTGAAGCTCAACAAGCTGCTCTTGACTTTATCAAACCAGGTGTGACTGCCCATGAGGTGGACCGCGCTGCCCGTGAGGTCATCGAAAAAGCTGGTTACGGTGAGTACTTCAACCACCGTCTTGGTCATGGTATCGGTATGGATGTCCACGAATTCCCATCTATCATGGAAGGAAACGACATGATTATCGAAGAAGGCATGTGCTTCTCTGTTGAACCAGGCATCTATATCCCTGGTAAAGTCGGTGTTCGTATTGAAGACTGTGGTGTTGTTACCAAGGATGGCTTCGACCTCTTTACAAGCACCAGCAAAGACTTGCTGTATTTTGATTAATGGTATTATTTTATGTTAAATGATCTCTTTAAATTTGTAGATAATGTTACTAATGAAACTTCTAAAGTCGTAAATGATATCGTTAATGAATCTTCAAAGGTTGTAAATAATATTGCAAATGAGACTGCAAAAGCTGTGAAAGTAGTTGCAGATGAAACTTCCAAAATAACGACCAATACTGTAGATGGAGCTGTTTGTATTGCCAATAATACTATGACAGGAATTTCTAATTTTATAAGTGTACCTGGTAAAGTTGTAAATTTAATTTTTGAAATACACTCATGGAATAATCAAGAGCGTCTTGAAAAGAAACAAGATGAAGAACGTAGACAATCTTTATCCATTCAATTCCCTGAATTCTTAAATCAAGAAGAGTTTAATAGAATAATTCATGAAGAAGCTAATCAAATTATTCGAATTAAAAAAATAGAAATTAATCAAGCTTTAATTAATTTTGAGGTGTATTCAATTAGTAGGATTTCAACTTGGTTTTTTACTTTAGATTATAATGATTATGGAAGTTTAACGGGGAAAGTTAGAATTTCAAGAGATAATACTGACTCAAGTATCCCTAAAAATATTAGTTTGCGAATTTCTGAGCGACTTAATGCTATTTTAAAAAATCAGTATATCCTTTCACCTGACGACTATGATATTTTACTTACTAAGGAACCTACAGACGTAAAAGAGATTTTTGAAAATTTTGGATTTCATAATGTAACATTACTTGAAGAAAGATATGAAAAATTACCTCATTTTATTAAGAATTACAAAATACATAGCATTACAATAGGAAATTGCAAATATTTTGATAAAGATTCCTATTTTGATAGTAATTCTTCTGTTGTGATTTCCTATTATCTACAAGAAAACCAATAATAAAAACGTAAAGTTAGCAGAAAATCATTACTTCTAACTTTACGTTTTTTAATCTTTACTTAATCTTCTTGATACTTTGACTAAGGATAAATCCTACAATCATCCCTACCATATTTTGCATGAAATTTGGTAGGATTTCTGGTAGAGCTGCAGCCCAGCCATTCATCAAAGTTGAACCCAAGGCGTAGCCCCCTACCATGGCAATCGTTGCTAAGATAAGGCCTAACCACTGAGTTTTTCCTTTAAATCCTGCGAAAAATCCCTGCAAGCCATGGTTGACCAAGCTAAAGAACATCCACTGAGGATAGCCTGATAAGAGGTCAATCAAGAAACCTGCTAGTCCTCCTACTACAGCCCCTTCGCGACTACCAAAGTAGAAGGCCGTAAAGAAGACACCCGCATCTAAAAGAGTTAGAATGCCTGTCGGTGTTGGAATTTTTAAGAAATAACCTAGAACCACAGAGAGAGCGGTTAATAGGGATACAAGGGCGATTTTAGTTGTTTTGGTTTGCTTCATATTGTCTTACTCCATACTGATCTGCTTGTGCAATGGCACGATAAACGAAAGCCTTAGAGCTTTCTACTGCTGGTAAAAGTTCATCACCTTTGACTAGGTGACTGGCAATGCTAGAAGCAAAGGTACAACCTGCACCAGCATTTTGCCCTTGGATGACAGGATTTTCTAAGACTGTAAAGTTTTGTCCATCATAAAAGACATCTACAGCCTTGTCCTGACTAAGGCGATTGCCTCCCTTGATAATGACTGCTGGCGCGCCTAAGTCATGCAATTTCTGAGCTGCAACCTTCATATCTTCCAAGGTTTTAATTTCCTGACCAGCTAATAATTCTGCTTCTGGAAGGTTAGGCGTAATCACGCTGACATGAGGAAAAAAGCGAATCAACTCTTGGCAGAGTTCACTAACTGCTACGTCGTGCGTTTCCTTGCAGACCAAGACAGGATCCAAAACCACAGGCACTCCTGGGCGTTGTTTGATAAAGTCCAATGCCTTCTCAGCCACACTGACAGTAGGGAGAAGACCAATCTTAATTCCCCCAAACTCCACATCACGCAAGCTATCTAATTCATGTTGAAAAATGGTATCGTCAGTTGGAAAGACTTCAAATCCTTTTTCTGTCAAGGCTGTCAAACAAGTCACTGCTACAAAGCCATGCAAGCCGTTCAAGGTATAGGTAGCCAAATCAGCAGATAAACCACCACCACTAAAAATATCATTTCCAGAAAGTGCTAAAATACGATTATTCTTCATAACGAATCTCCTTTAAATACAAACCATTAGGTGCTGCCGTTGGACCAGCAAGTTGCCTGTCCTTCTTCTCCAAGATCAGGTCAATCTGCTCCACTGGCATACGGTTGTTGCCGATTTTGAGCAGTGTACCCACCATATTGCGAATCTGCTTATACAAGAAACCATTTCCTGAAAAGGTAAAGGTCAAAAACTGACCTGTCTCATCGACTGCTAAACTAGCTTCTGTAATGGTACGAACCTTATCCTCTACACTAGTCCCAGAGGCTGTAAAACCTGTAAAATCATGGGTCCCCTCTAGCTTTTTGATTGCAATCTGCATGCGTTCCACGTCAAGTGGATAAGGAAAGTGAGTGGCATAGTGACGGCGCATAGGATTTTTGGGACGGCCCCTATCCACAATAAACTCATAGGTCTTGCTATGCTTAGCATAACGGCAATGAAAATCATCCGACACAAGCTCAATTGAAACCACATCAATATCTTCAGGAGACTGGGTATCCAAAGCAAAACGGAGCTTCTCCTCATCCATCTGATAGGGCAGGTCAAAATGAATGACCTGTCCCAGGGCATGAACCCCACTATCTGTCCTACCAGCACCGTGAACAGTAATGGCTTGCCCCTTATTCAATCTAGTCAAGGTTTTTTCAATTTCCTCCTGAACACTACGCGCATGAGGCTGGCGCTGAAAACCAGCAAAGGCGTAACCATCATAGGAAATAGTTGCTTTATATCTCGTCATAGCTTCTATTTTATCAAGAAATTAATCTGTAGACAAGGTTCTAAAATAAATATTGTCTGGGTACAAAAAACTCAAAAGAAAAACCTAGGAAACCAATCCTAAGCTCTCTTTTGAAGTAGGTACATGACAAAGATAGAGGTTACAATCAACCAACCTCCTAAGATACTAAAGACCAACATCCCATTGTGAGTCATCAAGCCAATCGCACCTAGAATGAATGGAGTCGTAAAGGCTCCGAAACTACAGCCTAATACAGCAAATGAAGTTGCTTGATTGAGGAGTTTAGCTGGAATTCGTTCAGAAACAAGTTGAAAGACGGTCGTCAAAGCTACACTGTAGGCAAAACCAGCAAGAATGCTTCCTGCTACTACCACCCACAAGGATGGAGACAAAGCAATCACAATTTGCCCTAAGCCAAAGGTAATACCAGACCAGAGGAGCAGTTTCTCTTTAAAAATAGAAATCAAGAAAGAAAAACTCACACCAGCCACAATCCCGATCAACTGCATGACACTAAGAACAAAACTAGATAACTGGGCATCTCCAAGTCCTCTTTCCACCATCAAACTTGGAATACGGATGGTAATAGCTGTATTGGTACAAACTACCACCGCTGCTTCAATAGCTAGGATAAAAATCAAGCCTTTCATTTCCCGAGTTAAGCGACTTGCTTCCTTCTCTTTTTTCTTGACTTCTTTCTTTTCCTTTCCATAAGGGACAAAGAGCAAATAAAGGATCAGCACCAAAAATCCAGCACTATAGGCTAGGAAGGTAGCTGTCCAACCAAAAGCCAACAACTGGCCGACTGCCAAGGTAATGAGAGAGGCTCCAACGACCTCTGCAGAGCCACGTAGCCCCAACATCTGAATCCGCGTTTTGCCTTGATAACGTTCACTGATAATAGAAATAGCCTTGGCATTGATCATCCCAACACCCAAACCAAAAAGAATTCTTGTTCCAAAGACAAAGGGGTAGGCTTGATACCAAAATGGAGCCGTTCCACTTAGTGATAAAATCAATAATCCCAAACTAATCTGTAAGCGCTCAGGAAATATTTTTTCTAAGAAACCATTTAGTAGCAACATAATCATGATCCCAAAGGAAGGCAAGCTCGCCAAGAGCTCAATTTGTTCCTTAGGATAACCTTGATAATAGTCAAACATGGCTGGCAGGGCACTCGAGATGGAAAAGGATGTAATCAAAACGAGGGAGAGAGCCAAAATACTGGCCCGTTCTAAAAATTGTTTCATGAAATCTCTTTCTATATTTTCTCTTAATATCTTTCTCTGTTGATAATTCTCAAGCAAGAAAAGAAGAAGCCTCTTTAGTGTACAGACTCCTTCTTAAACTCGAAAATGAATCCCTTGTGTCTTAGGATGACTTTCTCTTGATTTGCTTAATAAAGTAGAAGATAAATCCTGCAACCATATAGGCAACAAAGATAATCAGACACCACTTGAACACGACATCCCAACCCTTGTTTACATTCAAAAAGAAGTAAGGGAAGGGACTGACCTTAGAATTAGGAACATCTAGTTTCAGTACCAAGCCATTAAAAAGAGCAAAAATCATATACAGCAAGGGTAAAATCGTCCACACAACTGGATCCCAGATTTTGTATTGACCCTGTTTGTCAAAAAAGAGGGTATCCGCTAAAAACCAAAGGGGAACGATATAGTGGCAAAGGAAATTTTCTAGAGTATAGAAATTAGTCGCAATGGGCGCTAAGAGGAAATGGTAAATCACACAGGTAATCATGATACTCATGGTGACCCCACCTTTTAAGCGCAAGAGACTTGGTCTTTGCCAGTTTTCACCTAAACGGCTCATAACCTTTAGAAGATAGAGCGTAAAAATCGCTACTAAAAGATTTGACAGAACCGTATAATAGAGAAGCATCCCAAATCCACCATGCTTGGCGATTTCAAGATAAACTCCCGTGAAAGCCGCTAGAAACAAGAAGATACGGCTATAAAATACAAGTTTATAGTGTTTTGACATGTTTAAATTTTCTTCACAAACTCTGATTTGAGTTTCATGGCACCAAAGCCATCAATTTTACAGTCGATATTGTGGTCACCTTCTACGATGCGGATATTTTTCACGCGCGTCCCTTGTTTCAAATCTTTTGGCGCACCTTTTACTTTCAAATCCTTGATGAGGGTTACAGTATCACCGTCAGCCAATTTATTTCCGTTGGCATCGATAGCGACAAGGCCTTCTTCTACATCTGCAACTTCAGCAGGATTCCACTCATGAGCACACTCTGGGCAAACCAGTAGGGCACCGTCTTCGTAGACATACTCTGAGTTACATTTTGGGCAATTTGGTAGGTTGTTCATGGTTTCTCCTTATCATCATTCACTATTCTTTGAAAATCAAAATTTCTCGAACAGCAACTATTATACCTTAAAATCAGCATTTTGACAAATTTAGAAAAAACCGACATCAATCTATCGGCTTTTTTACATTTACATTCTTTTTTCAGCTTCTGCTTTGATTTTTTCAACTACTTCTTGAATGTTCA